>DUZM01000047.1 GCA_013349485.1 Candidatus Hydrogenedentota bacterium
AGGTTGCGACGGATCCGGTAATACACGTACACGCCGTCCTGTGGACGATCCGTGCCGCTGACAAGTAGATCGAGGTCGCCGTCCCCGTCCCAGTCGATGGGCATCGGCGTGGCCCACATACCCACCGCGAGGTCATCGATCACTTTCTTGCGGCCATACTCGAACACGTCGCCTGCGCCGACGGCCACGGGCGGCGGAAACGACGACTTGGCACCGAGCGAGATCGCGTACCGACGCGCCGCTGTCCCGTCGTCCCTGCGCGTCCAAAACACAAACCGCCTATCGCGGTGTTGCTGCACCTTGCACGGCACTTCGCGCCCCGCTTCGTCGAACACTTGCGCTTGCCGCACATTCGCGCCTACCTCGAACCGCGCGGGGGGATTCTCCCACGCACGCTCGAAAGCCGGCGCCTCCACATAAGTGTAGGCGTCCACCTCGGCGGACGCGTTCACCTGAGTGAACGCGTTCACCTGAATGGAGGTCGCCCGCAACCATACCGCCACCGCCATACACAGGAATGCGACCGCATTCATCGGCTTTACCCCCTCGCGCTCTTCTGGATTGAATGCGCAAAGATTAACGGCTCCGGCACGCGTTTTTCCAGTGCTCGATGCAATCCCGAGGCGCCGGGCCGATCGACGATTGGCTTCCGTGGGACGGACGAGGAAGAGAACTCGCTAGTTGCGGATAGGCCCTTTGGGTTTTCTCCATCAAGAATCCGCGTATGCGTCATTCTGAGCGTAAGCGAAGAATCTGCTTGGTTGCGCGGGTTTTCCTTTGAATCCAGATCCTTCGCTTGCGCTCAGGATGACACGCAGGCGAAGGGCCATTTCAGGGTAGGCGCGCTTTCCGCAACAGAATCTGATGTGCGAGCGATTTCGCGCGAAACGCGCATGGCTGTGATGGGGCTTGTGAGCAGTGGCGTCGCCGAGCCGGGCACCGTGATCTGTCTGGGAATGCCGGTCAGGCGCGCACCGTTCTCCGGCTTCGCGCGGCGAATAGAGCAAGGACAATGCCCATCACCAGCATGTTGGCATCGGGGGGCGCGGCGGTTGAGCTGGCTTTCAGGCCGCCGCACATCGGCCGCACCGGCGGGAGAGCACCCTCACCTTCGCCTTCGCCTTCCCCTTCGCCTTCTGCGCCGCATGTGCCGTCGTGTTCCACGTTGACGCCGAGCGCCGTTAACGCCGGGATGTCGTCGCACAACGCAGTTTGGCTCAGGGGATTCCCGGTCAGAATAATGTAATCACCTACGCCCAGGCCTGTATTGGCCATCAGCGGGGAGATGTCGGCAATCTGGTTGTCGTTCAGCCATAAGAACCGGAGGTTCACGAGGAATTCGAGCGCGCTGACATCGGCCATTTCGTTCCGTGAGAGGTCGAGCGAACTCAGGTCGGTGCAGTACTCGATTCCGGAGAGGTCTGAGATGCCGATCGACGCCGCCGACAATGATAGAAACCCCGTGCCCATGAGGTCGGTGTTCAGAATATCCCCGGTGTCCATCGCGATGGCGTCGCGAACGGCCGCTTCGAGGGCGGGGTCTGCGAACACAACAACGAACGGCTCGCCTTCGCCCTCACCTTCACCCTCACCTTCGCCCTCGCCTTCGCCGCCGTTTCCCTCGCGGTCGAGGAAGATTGTGGCCGACGAAACGCTGTTGTCGTAGATGGTCAAGAGGATCGATTCGGGCACGATGTAGCCTGGGGCCGACGCAACGGTGAACGTAAACGTGCCGTTCGCGGCGAGTTGCGTGGCGAGGTATTCGCCGTAACCGGTGTGTACAAGCGTCCATTCGCGGACCTTCACGGTCGCGTCGGTTATGCGTTGCCGCGATTCACTATCTTCGACGGCAATCAAGGCGCTGCCGGCGCCGAGACTCGGGTTGCCGAACGTGTCTACGGTGACAATGCGGGGGCCATCGCTCGCTTGGGTCGCTCCGCCGTACTCATCGTAGGCCCAAACCGTCCACTCATAGGTCACGCCGTCGCGGAGGTCCGTGGCGCGGCGTGCATCGCCGGGCTGCGGGAACACGTAGTAGCTCCTGGCGAGCCCGTCAAGGTAGATGGTTGGGAACGGCGACGGTTCCTCGCCCGTGTTGCCCGGCCAGTCCACTGGGGTCAGTTCAAGCGTATAGGTGAGGAAATCATCATCCGGGTCCCGCGTGGGCTCCCAATGGAACGCGGCCGTTTCGTTCACTTCGACGTCGGGTTCCGGCAGCAGCAGTGCAAATGACTTGGGGGGCGCATTGCTGTCGGCGGGGGGCCGATACACAAAGGTGTGTGCGGGCGGGGCCAAGTCGCCGGTCTCATTGAGGGCGAAGTAGATGATTTCGTATGTGCCGGGTTCGGCGAAACCGACCAGGGAGGTCTGGTCGGTGTTCCAAACGACTCGGCTCGTAAGCTTCACTGGGGACGGGGCAATGCGGACGAGGTCCGCGAGTTCGATCTGTTCGGACTGCTCGGCGGCGTCTATGACGAAGCTGGGCGTTTTGACTTCGAGCCACACCAACGCGAGTTCCCCCGCGGGATTGTCTATATCGGCATAGAACGACGGCGCCTCATCGCCGCCGGGTTCGAGGACGATGGCCTGCGAGACCTCCTTGAATGTGATCTGGGTGGCGTTGAATTCGCCGCCGAACCCGAGCCGAATGGCCGCGGCCCGGTAGCCGTCCTCGGCGGCCGGCGGGTTGGGCAACAGGTTGTGCGATGCCGCGCCGTCTGCGTTGTCGTCCATTTGGGCATGTTGTGTGGCGCCGTCTTGGTACGGATCGTCGAACTCGTGGCGCCGCCGCACGTTTCGGGTATATACGACCAAGGTCTCGGCGGCGTCTTCGAAGGCTGTTTTGAGGTTCTGGCCAAGGCCAAGCGAGCCGAACAGGCGGGACACAAACAGTTCGCCGTCGCGGACCGTGTTCCCGTACGCATCGACGCCCTCGACGGGCCCCTTGGTTGACATCTCGAAGGCGTCTGCACTCGTGACGCAGATGTGCCGCGGCAGTTCTTCGGGGGATTGGGCCAACTCAGGGACAAACGACCCAGAGAAACATGAACCGTCTACGATCACCACGGGATGCTGTTTGGCCGACATCCCCGCCGCATCGTCCCCGATGTTCATGGCGAGTGCATCCAACCATCCTTTCAAGTCGGCGGGCGTGATCGCGTTGCGGTCCTCGTCGCCGCTGTGGTAGATGTGGAACGCGCCCGGATTGCCGTGATTCACCATGACGATGTAGAGCGGTGCGGGCACGGCCCGCATCTGGGCGCTTGCCCAGTTTCCAATCTTCTCCTGGATGCCCGCCTTGCTTAGCGGCTCATAGCATCCCTCGGTTGATATGACATCCGGGTCGAATATGACGATATGCTCGTCGAGGAACCCTCGCAGTACGAGGTTACCGACCACGCGGTCGATAGTGAGCTTGTGGTGGCACAGGCCGCTGTTGTTTTGCACGCGCCCCGTGATGAGGATACAGTAGCCGGCCACGGCGCGCACTGCGACCTGGGCCGGCCCGGCCCACTCGGACGGATGCAGGTCGTCGTCGCCGTCGAACCGTCCCCACACTTCCCAGGTGCCCGCTTGCGGTGGGGCGTATGTGTCGGTGAATCCCTGAGCAGCGTCCACGAGTACATACCGGTCAACGGTTTCCTCTCCTTGTCGGTATTGGAGGTGAATCTCCTTGCCGGCGAGGGCTTCGGGCGGCGACGGCGGTATCGAGGCAAATACGCCGAACACGTCGATGGACTCGCCGAGCTTAATGGCCGGCGTGATCACGCTCAGCAGTAGCCGCGCGACCAACCGGTCGTCTTCATAGACGGTGATGTAGTCGGTCTTTTTCTTGATGTCTGAACCGAGGTCATTCGCCACGGTCAGCGTCACCGTGTACGTTCCGGCTTGCGGGTACGTGTGTGAAGGGTCCTGGTCCGTGCTGTCCGTGACGCCGTTATCATCGAAATCCCACCACCAGGAAGTCGGATCGCCCGAGGACGCATCCATGAACTGCACGGTAAGCGGCTCGCGGCCCGAGGTAGGAATGGCTACGAAGTTCGCGACGGGGCCCGCGGCCGTCACGGTGATGTAGTCCGTCTTCGTTTCCATATCGACGCCGTAAGCGTTTATCGCCGTCAGACTGACCGTATACGCCCCCGGCGTCGCGTACTGATGGGTCGGATTCTGCGCCGCGCTCGAGCCGCCGTCGCCAAATGTCCACGACCACTCCGTCGGACTGTTTGTGGAGAGATCGGTGAATTGCACCGTCAACGGCGCCACGCCGGACGTCACGTCTGCGGCGAAAGCCGCCACGGGGGCGGTTGGCGAATCTTGGTTGTTGAGCGGATCGCTGCCGGCGGCGACTTCCTCGCCGTCGTCGTAACCGTCGCCGTCGGTATCGACGACCAGGGGGTCGGTGAAATGTACGGTTACTTCCTCGCCGTCGGTAAGGCCGTCGTCATCGGAATCGGCGTCATCGACTTTGGTGCCGATGTAGGTTTCGTAAGCGTCGGCCAACCCGTCGCCGTCCGTGTCGCCGCCGCACGTGCCCGTATACGTTACGGTGACGCCGCGGGTCTCAAGCGCGGGAATATCGGCGCACAACGCCGACTGACTGAGGGGGTTCTGCGAGAGATACACGGTGTCGCCAGCCGCCACCCCTTGGTTGGCCACGAGCGCGTCTATGTTGCTGATGCGATTCACGCCTAGACGGAGGATCCCGAGGCTTGTCAGACCCTCAAGCGCACCGAGGTCTGCAATCTCGTTGCCGGACAGATTCAAGTCGTTCAAATCTGTCAGAGGAGATAACGCATCGATGTCGGTTATCTGGTTGGCGCCCAATTCCAGCTGCCGCAAGCTGGTCAGGGTCGAAAGCGGCGTGATGTCAACTATGTCGTTCCCAAGCAAGCGCAAATCTATGAGCGCTGTCAAACCCGCGAGGGGTGTGATATCTATTACGTCGTTATTGCGCAGATTCAACCGAAACAGGTTGCCGAGGTCCGACAACGGCATAAGGTCGCTAACCTGGTTCGATTCCATAAGAAGTTCTGTAAGGGCGGTAAGTTCTGAAAGAGCATTGATGTTACTCACCTGGTTCGTCTTAATTGAAAGATACCGCAAGTCAACTAGTTGTGACAGTCCGGCAATATCTGTAATCTGGTTGCTGTCTAATACAAGCGTCTCCAAACTGGTCATTCCGGACAAGGCGTCGGCGTTGGTCACCATGTTGTATTCAATGGATAAATGCACCATGCCCGTCAGGTCTCACAGCGGAGTGATGTCGCTGATGTAGTTCTGGTCCAATTGAAGGTAGGAAAGATTGATCAACCCCGCGAGTGGACTAATGTCAGCAACGTCGTTGTTGCCCAGATACAAAGTAGTGAGATTGGCAAGACCTGCCAGCGGACCAATATCCACTACTTCATTAAGCGCCAAATCGAGGCTGATAAGACCTGTAAGGCCTGATAGCGGGGCAATGTCGCTTACCCCGTTCCCGTAAAGCTGTATAGACGTAAGGTCCGTGCAGTACTCCAAGCCCGTGAGGCCCGAAATCGACGACTCCATGGCGCTAAGTGACGTGAAGCCGACGCCGACGAGGTCGGTATTGAGGATGGGGCCCGCGGGTTTGGTTATGGCGGCGCGGATGGCGGCATCGAGGTTCGTGTCGGGGAACGTGACGATGAATTGTTGATTGTCGAGCGGGTCGGACCCGGCCGCTACTTCGTCGCCGTCCGGGGCCCCGTCGTCGTCAGAGTCGGCGTCCTGCGGATCTGTGCTGTTTTGGTATTCGTCGATGTTGGTCAGGCCGTCCGAGTCGGGGTCGCCCGCGGCGCCGCTGTCGGGATCCGTCGTGCCGTCGTCGTTCGGGTCGAGGCCGTTTGCCGTTTCCCAGGCGTCGGGCAGTCCGTCGCCGTCAGTGTCGAGTTCTGTTGCGGTTACGGTTTCAGACGAAACGTTGGCGGCATACTCGATCGAGAGCGGAATATCGTGGTCGCAGTCTTCGGCGCTGCTGCTTGCTTCGGTGATGTGGGTCACGAGAAACGTGTTCGGGCTTTGGGCTGAGGCGTCGGCGGCGAGTTCCGTCACGACGAAATACGTCTTAGGCGTTCCCTGCACCACTTGAACGTTCGCATCGCCGTCGGGAAGCGCCACCGTCTGGATGCCGGCCGTCAACGAGAGATCGGCAACGGTGGCCACCAGCGTGTCCGTGCCACTCTCGAAGCTGCCCGAACCGTTGTCGAGATAGACGTGCAGGTTGCCGATGACGGCGTTGGCCTCGGTAGTTGTCAATGGGTCGCTCGCGCTCTCCTCGAAGAGTAGGTCGATCGTTGCCAGTTCAATGTCCGTGTCGCCGGCGCGGCCGTTGTGCGTCACGGCGATCTTGAGGATATCGTCCGCGTCGCCGTCGGCGATTGTGCCGGGCGCCGTGTCCGTGGTGGCCAAAGCGAACTGGCCGCCGCGGTTTTTCCACCAGACAATGTAATCCTCATGCCAGATGGCGCCCAGTACGTCCAAAGCGCCGTCGCCGTCGATATCGGCGGCGCAGGCGTCGCGGGCGCCGCCGGCGCTTCCGTCGATGGTGTGTTCGATCCAAGTGCCCCCGGCGCCGTCGGCGTTTTCCCACCAGGTGATCGCATTGGCGAGAAAGGCGGCGCCGACGATGTCCATATCGCCGTCATGGTCTAAGTCCGCCGCGTTCGCGGCAAACGCCTGGTCAAACTCGGCGTCGAGATTGTGTTCCGTCCACGCCGAGCCGTCGCCATTGGTGTTCTCCCACCACGTGACTTCGCCGTCCCAGGTTGCGGCGCCGACCACGTCGAAGTCGCCGTCTCCGTCAACGTCGGCTGCGGCCACACTCGAGGCGCCCTGGAAACCCGTGCCCACGGTTGTTTCCGACCACGACGTGCCGAGACCGTCAACGTTCCGCCACCACGCGATCTCGTGGGCGCGGAACCCGGCGGCGAGTACATCCTCCTTGCCGTCGCCGTCCATATCCGCGGCGTAGACGGAATAGGCGCCATTGAATGCACCGTCCACCGTATGCTCGGACCACGCGGTTCCTTGGCTGTCCGTGTTTTCCCACCATGCAACCACGCCGTAGTCCTGGTTCACCTTCTGAGACGCGCCGATGACGTCCAAATCGCCGTCATGGTCGAGGTCTGCGGCACACACGGATTTCGCGCCTTCAAACACGCCGTCTACAAGATGCTCCGTCCACGACGTTCCCGCGCCGTCGGCGTTCTCCCACCACGTCACGTCATCATCGTAATCCGCCGCGCCGAGCACATCGAGGTCGCCGTCGCCGTCCACGTCCGCAGCCCGGACTTCGTGCGCACCCTGGAACGAACCGTCAATGAGATGCTCCGACCACGTTGAACCGTCTCGATTCGTGTTTTCCCACCAGGTGACGTCATGGGCGTTGTTCGCCGCGCCGAGCACGTCCAGGTCGCCGTCGCCGTCCACGTCGGCGGCCCGGGCGGACGCTGCATAGTCGAAGTTGCTGCCGATGATGTTCCTGCCGCCAAGCGGCATCGAGGCTATCTCGAACCGCGCGTTGCGGTGGACCGTTGTGTTCTCCCAATAAGCAATGGTATTGGCATCGTAGCCGGCGCCGACTGTATCCAGGTCGCCGTCCCCGTCAATGTCGGCGGCGCATACGGAGCGCGCACCGTCGAATGCGCCGTCCACAGTCCGCTTCGTCCAGGAATTGCCCTCACCAGACGTGTTTTCCCACCAGGCGATGTCGTCGTCCAACCTAGCGGCGCCCAACACATCGAGGTCGCCGTCGCCGTCCAGGTCAACTGCCTTGACGTCAATGGCGCCATCGAAAGCGCCATCCACGAGAGACTCTGTCCACTCGGTGCCTGCGCCATCGGCGTTCTTCCACCATTTTACGGAGCCAGTCGCATCCGTGGCGGCGCAAAGCAGATCAAGGTCACCGTCGCCATCCACGTCGGCCGTACAGGAGCCATATGCACCGTCATAGGCAGCCACGTACCGCTCAGTCCAGGAGTTGCCGTCGCCGCCCACGTCGTCCTGCGGAGTGCCATCGTTCTCCCACCACGTCACGCAGCCCGGATTGTGCCATGTGACGACTAGGTCCGGGTCGCCGTCCCGGTCAATGTCTGCGACGGAGAGCGAATGGGGGTTGCCGTATTCCGTATCTATGGTGTGCTCGGACCAGTTCGTCGCGGTGCCGTCCAGATTCTCCCACCATGTGACGCTCTGAAGTTGTCCCGCAATCCCAGCGACATCCAAATCGCCGTCATCGTCAAGGTCGACTGCTTCGGCGGAGAATGCTTCGTCGTACTCGGCATCCACAACGTGTTCCGCCCACGCAGAACCGTCGCCACTGATGTTCTCCCACCAGACGATGTCGTCCGCTCCACTAGCCGCACCCAGCACATCGAGGTCGCCGTCACAGTCCATATCAGCGGCACGAACAGAATGCGCGTTCGTGAAATCCGCGTCGACGGTATGCTTCGCCCAGGCAGAACCGTCGCCATTGGCGTTCTCCCACCAGGCGATGTCCCCGGCGTAGTCGGACGCCCCTAAGATGTCCAAGTCGCCGTCGCCGTCGAGGTCGACTGCACGCACCGATTGGACGCCGTTGAATTCAGCGTCGACGATGGTTGGTGTGCTGAAGGGGATCTCGGTGGCCGAGGCGTGCGGCGCGGCGGACATCCACAAGAGCGCTGCCGCCACAATGAAAGGGGCTACTGATGCCCGCTTCCGTGGTTTACGCCGTTTCCGCAAGGGCATCGGTTGCTGGATCCCGGCGTTTTGCCCGAGGAAGGGCAAGAGAAGGACAGGATCTGCCTTGGCTTGTCGAGTGCTCGGCGGCAATAAACCCATGATAGTGACTACCTCCCATCCCGACGCCGCAACAACGCGCGAAGATTACGTCAATCGCTGGTCGGAGCGCCACCTTCTTGGTGCAGCAACGCCGGTTAGAACTACCAAAACAACGGCGTTCTCGCGTCCTCACTTGTGCATAGCAGCCGTTCCAATAAACAATCCCTTCTATCACTATAAGCAAAATTCTTGCCGAATGGAAGAGACTCCATCAATGGAACCGCAACCAAGATGCTATGACGAAGGGGCGCGGGTCCGCTAGAATCACCCGGCAAGAGGGGATTACGCCTCGGGGCGCGGTGAAACGCGCCCCAGCCGCAGTACTCTACGGACGACGACCACTCGACCGCCTTCGGACACGATGACACGCGACCCCACCAAGAGGCCGCGCCTGGCAAGAATGGGCGGCTTGTTGCAGACGCGGCGCTGGCTTTGTGCCAGCCATAATTTATCAGGATTGGCAAATAGTTGGCCACAACTAACAACTTATTGCCTTTTGAGTGTAGCTCAAGCCATTCAGCAATCTCCGCTTTGCCTATCCGACCTCCCCAACCCACAGAACGCAATTGGCATCGGTGAAAAGTGCTAAGAATTGTGCCCCCAGTGCGCGTGAGAAACCGCAGGCATACCAAAGGGTGCGGGGAAGAGTTTTGCAGGTCTCTCCGGCTCAATATATTGCCGCTATTCGCCGCGACCAACTACGTCCTGTGCGCACAATACGACCCCGTCGCACGTTTCCTGTGTTGGCTGCGCGAATCGGGTAGTATCGACGGGACCGCGCGTGGGACGGACGGCTTTGGAACGCGCTTTAGAACACGACGACCTCGATACGGCAGTTGTGTTCCGCCCCGGGATGGAATATGACGAGGTCTTGGCCGCGGCCGCCACCGAGTTCGTATACGCGGGCCGTTCCGGTAGCCGGCACGGCAACTTCCATCCAGGGCCGCTGCGAGAGAAACTTCTTCTTTTTTCCGGTGTGTACGACCAGCTTGTCGCCGCTTGTCCCAAAGGCGGCATCAAGTCGGCCGTCGCCGTTGAAATCCCCCATGGTGTACTCGATTTGGCCTCGTTCCTCGGGCGCCGCCAGCGTGATATTCTGGCGCAAGTCCGGTTTCTCCGCATAGCCCTTGCCGTCAAATAAATACACGTCCACATGGACCGTGACCTTTTTCAGGACGAACAACGAGATAAAGCTCTTGACGTTATACGGAATTCGTATAAGCAGCAGGTCGAGCTTCTTGTCGCCGTCGACGTCCTCGAGCAGCGGGCTGGCCACGGCCCCTTGACACTCGAACGTTGCCAGAGGGGCCTCGGGATATACCCCTGGAGCGGCAGCCAGGTAGACGTGAGCGACCACCTCACGGCCTATGGCGCCTCGGGTCTCGGTTAGCACCAGGTCCGGCAACCCGTCACCGTCGATGTCGCGCATCTCGGCGGCGACGTCCCATTCCTTGCGCGAACCCGACGGGAATTCGTATCGCGTGCGCTCCGAGAAGTCCTCCCCGTAGGCGAAATCGGCGGCCTTCCGGTTGAGGAATACGAGCCCACGTTGTGGATCGCCCGGGCGCTGAAACGTGTGCACCGCCGGAAGCCGATGTGAAATGGACAGCCCGCCGGTCTGCTTGATACCGCTGGACACGCCGCACGCGATCTCAGCACGGACACCGGTGGCAGTCCGGACCTGATACCCCGAGGCGACGGGCACAAGCCATTCGTCTATTCCGTCCCCGTCGAGATCTTCCGCGATGTCCAGGAAAACGGGCGCGGCCAAGGCCCGAGGCAACAGCGACTTAAACCGGGGCCGCGACGATTCCATAAACCTCCCGCGCTCGAAACGGTACACTTGAGCGCCGAGATCGGCTGTCACGACGAGTTCCGCCGGCGGACGACCGTCGACTTCTGCAAAGAACAGCGCGCCTGCCGCCGGGTCGAGGTCGAGTGTGAACGTCGGTTTTGCCGGCAGGAAGTCCTCCGGGTCGGCAAGAAAGACGGCCACGTGCCTATTCGGCGCCTCGCGCGCCTCATCGGAACAGAGCGCCACGATATCGTTGTGGCCGTCCGCATTGACGTCTCGGGCCGCGACGTCCGTCACCCCGGCTTCCGTTTCGAGTACAAAGACGCGCGCGGCCGAACCCTCGGCGACGTAGATTAGGTTCAGCAGTACCGCCCAAACCATGAGTATGCCTCAGGGCCAAGAAGTGTCGGAAGGTCCTCGGCCGTGCCTGCTAGTATTGTACCAGAACGAGGGGGTGGGCGCCGCGTAGCGGCAGGTTCACATGGTATTGGACCTGCTCATGAGTCCGGCCACGGCATGGAGGTTGTCTATGAAAACCACGAAATCCATGTTTTGGGTAAAGTCCTCGCTGAAGCGCAATGCGGCCACACGCACGCGGCCGTCAACCGGTTCGACGCGCTGCACGTCGACCATCCCCGAAAAGGTCTCGGGAAGGAGCATTTCGCCGCCCAGCATATCGGTTGGCACAGAAAGCACGATGCGTTGGCCAGGCTCCAGCGCATGTTTTGTATGAACCTGCACACCGGATTGCGATATATTCTTAACAACGCCGTCCCCGATCAGTTGCCCGCCACGCTCAGGACAGTCGACGGCGAGAACGACCTTCATTCGGACGTTGAACCGGCTCGCCTCACGCTTGTTGTCGGGGGCATCGTACGGATCGTCCCACACGGCACTTGTGTCATACGGAGAACGGCGTGCCATGACTACACCCCCTTCCTCAGGGAATAATACCATGCAGCGGGGCCGAAGTCCAGCACAAATAACGCTTTGCTCAATTTGCGAAATCATCCTATCTTTCATAGTCCGCCCGGCATCGCTTGCGAGATGGGTCAGGGAAAAGCTGGTCGCGCCATGCCGAGTTGAAAAGACCCGGGAAGCTCGCCTATGATTCGACTCGCCGGGGTCGAGGAGCTCCGAAAGACCTGCTGTACCTGTCCGTCGTTTTGATTGCGGTCTTGTGCGCGGCGGCCAAACGCACCCAACTCGCGGCGCGGCCGGCGCACGAACGATGGTGTCTTTTGAGTATAGAATCCCCCTTGACCCCAGAGGAGTTGCCTATGACCTGCCCGAAGTCCCGCTCCCGTCACGCCGACTTGCTCCTCCCGAGTGGGACATTAGGGCTTTTTCTCGCTTATCTCGAGATTCTGCGGGCGCACCGTTCTTCATTCTGGTACGGTATGACGTCCGTCGAATGGCTTGGATTCGCCTTCGGCCTGACTGTGTATACGCTTGTGGTGCTTGTTCTTGCCTTAATCCTCCGGCAAATTTTGCTGCGATTGCTGCCGCGGCGCTTTACGGCGGCGTATGCGACCTGGTCCAGCGCCGCAATTGCCGCGCTTACGGTCTGGGCGGCCCTGTGTGCATCAAGCACGACGGCCCGGAACGCGACGATTCTTGCGGGCGCTCTGGCCATTCTAAGTGTGCCCGCGACAATTGTCCTTGCGGACGCTATTGCGGGGATGCCGACGCGCACCGGGGGCGCAATCTGGATAGCTGCCGCAGTGGCCGGGTTCCTAGCGCTGATTGCGGCGAACCACTGGTTGTTCCTACATGCCAACCGCGCGTCGCTGATAACACGCGCGTCGGTGGCGTGGGCCGCCGTTACTGGGAGTGGCGCGGCGGCCGCCTGGGCGTGGACCCAGCGTAAGCGCCCACGCCAGGCTTACGTCCGTCTGTGTATCCTGATGGCCGCCTGTCTGGCGGCGCCCTTGGTCGTACTCCAATACGAGCCGCAACTCGCGTCGGCCCGGGAGTCGGCACAACGAAAACCGTCCGTACTGCTTATCACCGCCGACGCGTTGCGAGCGGATTACTGTTCCCTTTACGGCGGCGCAGCCCCCGCACCCACACTGGAATCGCTGGCCAAGCAAGGGGCATGGGTCGAGCACAGCTACGCCCTTGCCCCGTGGACAATCCCGTCCGTGGTAGGGCTGATCGGGTCTCAATTCCCGCGCATTCTTACGCCGGGCGCAGATCGCGAGCGATGGGACAAAGAGACCGCTTCGATTCGCGTGCCTTCGGAGGTAACCACGCTCGCCGAGTGTCTGGCGGCTGAAGGTTACGCGACGGCCGCGTTCGTGGGCAATTACCTCCTTTCCCCGCGAATAGGCGTGTTCCAGGGTTTTGAACGGCGCCGCGTATTGTGGCATCTGGCCCGCGAGCGCCGTGGGTCGCTTCGCTCGCTTCCCTTCCTTCACGAATTCCTGTCGCGCGCGGCACCCGCCGTAGCGCGCCGCTGGGAACGTCCCATCGACACTTCGATGATCTTGACCCGCGATGCCGTCACGTTCTTGCGCCGGTGCGGTTCAGGGCCGTTTTTCCTGTGGGTCCACTACATGGATCCGCACGAGCCTTACAATCCGCCGAAACGATACCGCTCGATCGAGGGCCCTTGGCCCCTTTTCTCGCCCGGCGACGCCCATTGGGGCGGGCCCCAATACGGCAACGGCATCACGGACGTGCCGTTGGGCGACAATCCGGACGCAAAGACGGCGTATGTGCGGTCGCTCTACGCAGGCGAAATAAGGTACATGGATTGGCACGTAGGCCAAGTATTGAACGAACTCGCGAAGTTGGGACGAAAAGACGACACCTACGTGTTGTTCACGTCAGACCATGGCGAAGAACTGTGGGATCGCGGCCGCTTTAATCACGGTCACAGCCTCTACGAAGAGCAAATTCGGGTGCCGTTGATCTGCGCGGGGCCCGGCATAGCGCCGCGTCTGATAACTACGCCACTGTCCGCCGTTGACGTCATCCCCACATTAGCGGAACTGGTCGGCGTCGAAACAGACCACATGTGGCATGGGCAGAGCCTAGCCCCGATTCTACTCGAGCGCCATCGCGCATCCGCCAGCCGCCCTTGCCCGATTCAAGGCGCCAATTTCACCGCGCCCGAACCGCTGCAAGCTATTATTTCCGAAACGCACAAGCTCATCCGTGGCGCGGAAACCGAACGAATCGAACTCTACGATTTACGCAGCGATCCGAAAGAGCAACACGATCTCTGTAAAGACCACCCCGAGTTGGCCGCCCAATTGCGGACGGAACTCAGCAGATGGACCGAATCGTTCCCGACAAGATTTGACGTCCAAGATCTTGACGAGGAACAGGCAGAAATGCTCCAACGCCTTCGCGCCGTCGGCTACCTCGGTGACGAGTAAACTGACTCACGGGGAAATAGGGCGTTTTCATTGCCCTTAGTTCAAGCTGTAAATGCCCGTCGTTCCCGGGACCTGGAAAGGGCCTCCTATGACGCGTTTCGTGCGCTATCTTCCGACAAGGGATTCGTTTGCCCTTGCGGCCGCGTTCGGTTCCTTCTCTGCGTTCGTCGAGCTTGTGCGGGCCCACCGATCGTCTTTCTGGCATGGCATGGGTTGGGCGGAATGGAGCAGCGTGGCCTTCGGCGCAGCGGCATATACGTCCGTAATACTGTTTTTAACGGAGTTGCTGCACCGTTCGGCCTCTCGGGTGTTCTCGAGACGTACACCGTCAAGTAAGGGGATCTGTGTTTGCGCCACACTCGGTGCATTGGGGGTTTGGATTGCGCTCGGGGCATCAAGCGCATCAGCGAGACCCTTGACCGTCTGCGCGACAGTTCTGATCGTTCTGGGGATGGGCGCAACGACTGCGGCGCTCGACGTCTTCTGGAACGTACCCGTGCGCGTGAGTGCGACATTGTGGGGCATGGCCGTACCGTCCGGACTATTGGCATTGATCGCGGCCAGCCACTTCTGGACTTTTCACGAGCGCCGGCCCTTTTTGGTGCTTATAGTCCCGCTGGCCTGGACGGCCTTTACCGCCTTGGCGGAAATGGGCGTTTACCTGGCGAGACGACGGAGCCCGGGGCCATTCGCGGGTCTCGACAGATGTCTTATAGCCCTGGCCTGTGCCGCTGTCCCCGTTGTGATTATGCAATACGAGCCCCTCCTTCCTCAGAGCGGAGCAGAGGCCCCGAAACGCCCCTCGGCGTTGCTCATTACTGCGGATGCGTTGCGCGCGGATTACTGCGCTCTTTACGGGGGCTCGGCCGCCACCCCGGCCTTACAATCACTTGCCAAAGACGGTGTCGTGTTTGAGCGCGGTTACTCGCTTTCTCCGTGGACAATACCGTCCGTGGTGGCGCTTATGGGTTCTCAATACCCCCGGAGCCTTAGTGGTTCTTTTCATAAATACACTAACGTAGATTATAGTTGAATTCTGAGGCGATTCTCG
>DUZM01000048.1 GCA_013349485.1 Candidatus Hydrogenedentota bacterium
AGTACGACGAAAACAAAAGATATTGCCGGGAGGACGGAACGGAGCTTGTCCGGCCTCAACCGACGGTGGCGGAGGCCGTCGCCCAGTCATGCGCGGCCCGACGCCGCCAGAAGCGTCTCAAGACCCTTGTCGTGGTGGTCATCACGGGCGCGGTCTGCGTTGGCTTCGGGTATGGCGTTTTTAAGTACGCCACCGCTCCCCCGCCCCGCGCGGCCGACCTTCCTGGCAGCACTGAAGGAGAGGCCTCTCTGGTGGTGACGCTGGAGGAGTTGGCGGAAGCGATTCCCGAGAGCGCCTTACGGGCTGCAGCTATGACACAGGTAGCCGTCGCATCGGCTAAGGCGGGACGTCACGGCGCCTATGAGAGACTCCGGGACCGGGCTCTCTACGAGGCACGGTCTCTCGAGGACGCGCAGCAGAAGGCGGCCTGTCTGCGGTATGTGATGTGCGCGTTGGCGAAAGGTGGTCAATTTGCGGACGCAGAAGATCTCATGCCGCTCTTTCGTGAAGTACCGCCAACGGCGTGGGCGCGGGATGTCGAAGAAGCTCTGATCTACGCCGTGGCACAAGGGGGCCACTATGAAGAGACGATGCGGCGAATTGAGGCATTGGAAGACCGCCAGATAACGAGGCGCGGTAAAGAAGCCGGGAAGACGGCCAGTGAAACGATCACGGTGACGGCCTCGCAACGGAGAAACGCAGCACGTCGCAACGCCGGTCGGGACCTGGCGCAAGCAGGACACTTTTCCGAGGCACGGAGGGTCGCCGAGGGAATCACTGAGGAAGAATGGCGATGCGAAGCCTTGACTGTTATTGCGGGTTTCGTGGGGCGAGGCGGCGACTATGAGGAAGTCGCGCGGATCGAAGCGTTAGTGCCCGATGGTGTCTGTAGCCCGGTTTTCAGTGTGTACTACAAGACGCAGGTTCGGTCATATTATGGGCATGCGCTGGTTCGTGCGGGCCAATTGGACAGGGCCATGGCAGTGCTGGATGAGTTGGAGGATGGTTATTTCCGTACTTTGGTCATCAACGAGATCGTGACCGCCCTCGTGGAGAGAGGAGAGCACATCCGGGCTCGGGAATTGGCAGTTTCGCCGAAGGAGCAAGAGGACCGCGACCGCGCGCTTTATGCTTTGACGTTCGCGACGGCCAGATTAGGCAACGCCGAGCGCGTGGACCGTTTGCTCAGAGAGGTACGCGACACAAAAAGAAAGAATTGGGTGCTTGTGGCTCTGGTGGGGGGACTGGCACAGAACGGCCGCGTTGACGATGCGGCAAAACGTATGCAATCACTCCGTGACCATGAGGCGCGGTGCGAAGCCGCGGCCATGATCGTACTGAATTGGCCGGACAGCCAGCCCGCTCCAGGGCTCTTTGGCGCCTTGTTCGATCTCGACCAGTGTCTGAGGGACTTCCCTTAGAGTGAGCGCGATCGTGCCACCAAACGGATCTGCAAATTGTTCATAAAGGACGAGGAAAAGGACGAGGAGTATGGCTGGGCCGTTAGTCTTGCAAAGGGAATTAAAGACCCCCGGATCCTGTCCGAAACGCTGGTGGACATTATCGAGGCCGCGGCGACCTATATCGGCACGGAGCGGGAACCTGGATTAGCCCAACAGGTCAAGGCTGCTTGGGAAGAAACGGTGCAGCAACAGTCGTAGGCGGGACGGGAGCGATTCGCCACGAGGCCGTGGCGCGCCGAGATAAGGCGTAAATGGTGACGTAGCAGGACACGGGGAAGGAATAGGCGACGGCTCCAGCCGAAGTGCTTGTCCATGGCAAAACACATGTACGGAAAACGGGCATGAAAGTCTGTCCTTCTTGTTACAGGAAATATGCGGATTCGAAGCACTTCTGCGGCGAGGACGGGATGAAACTCGTGCCGGAGCAGGCAGTAGCGCCCGAGGTACTGGCCAAGCGGCAATCCTTTGAGTCCAGGACCGCACGGGAGCCTGGGAACATCGCGCTCCTGCTCGAGTACGGCGAATACCTTGCATCGGTTGGCCTCCACGATGCGGCGCTGGAGCAGCTGCACAATGCCCTTGAGCTTGATCCCACCTGCGAGGACGCACATGAACGAGCCGTTGCCGTCTATCGATCCCGGAAAGAGTGGGATAACATGGCTGCCCAGTTGCTACTACTTCTGGAGCGACGGCCTGGAGACGTCGATCTTCGGCGGCGCCTCGTAGAAGCCTATGTCTCCGGCGGCAGGAAGCGCGAGGCGGTCAAAGTGCTCGCCGAGATCTCGGCACAAGTCCCGGAGGATATCGAGCTTCTTATCCGCCGTCGGGACCTCCTGAGTGAGCTGGCGGACAACGAGGAACTCGTAGACGTATGCAAGGCCATTTTGCGCCTCGACCCGCAGGACTTGCCCTCCTGGGAACGGCTCTCCAACGCGCTCCTGGCGATGGACCGCGAACCGCAAGCCGTCGAGGCCTTCAGGCATCTGCTGCGGCTCGACCCTAAACACCCGCGCGCCAATCTCTACGTGGGAAAGGCTTACCACAACGCGGCGCTGCAAGGGCCGTCCCATGATTGGACCCAGGCGATAACACTCCTCCAAAGGGCTGTCGCGAGAGACCCTGGAGATGCCCTTATTTCCGCTACGGAGACTCAGCTCGCCACGCTCTACTGGTGCAGCGCCCAGATGCGGTCGGCTCCGGAAGGTAAGGGCTGGCTCGGGGATTTGAAAAGGATTGGCGCCGACTGTCTGGATGGGAAGGCAACAGTCCTCTTGGCGCAGTGCCTGGCCATGGCCGGGAACCAGGCACGGAAGGCGGACCGTCTTGACGAAGCGCTGGAAGCCTGTGCTCTGGCGCTAAAACACCAGGACAGTGCTTCGACACGAGAAGCCCTCGCACGCATCCACGAGGCATGCGGCGACACGCTCCTCCTGCGAAGGAAGCTTGGACCGGCTGAAGAGGAGTACAGGCGGGGCCTGGATTATCTTGGAAAGGATCCGGGACTGACGGCGAAAGCCCATGAGGCCCGACGCAAACGGCGTCAGCGGCTGACACGACGGGCGGCATGCGGCGCTGTGCTGGCGGCCGTACTGTGTCTGGCCGGTGCCTTCCTTTACTACAGTCAGCAGATGTTCGAGATACGTGTGGAGCCGGCGGCGATGATCCAGTTCTCGAGGGGGAAACAAGTTCTTTTCCAAACAGATGGCTCGGAGCTGCGGACGGGCTTGCTTCGGTTTGGACCATGGACCGTCCACATCGAGAAGCCCGGTTACGAAACCGTGGAGACCCGTCTTTGGGCTCTCTTCGGCCGGGGCATCCGTCGGCACAAGGTCGCACTTGCGCCCGTCTATGGTACGCTGAGGGTAAACACCGATCCGCCCGCAGCCCACGTCACCGTACGCAACGAATACGAGAAACGGACTGGCGTCACGCCGTGCGAGATCGCGGAATTGTTTGCGTTGCCTTCTACCATAGAGATCCGCCACCCGAAGAAGGCACCAGTCTTCATTCAAGAAGCGATTCCGGCCAACGGCGTCCTCGACCTAGGCACCATAGCCCTGGAGGTTGACCTTACGACAACGGCGGCCGCACCGCCGCCATCCTCACCAGCTTCATCATCACCTGCAAACGGCTTCGGATTGACCCCTTCGCATATCTGCGCGACATCTTCGCCCGGATCAGCGCCCACAAACAGACCCACCTCGACGAACTTCTCCCCGACAAATGGCACGCGGCCCAGTCAGCCCCTTCCTCCTGAACCTCCTCCCGAACCGCGCCCCAACGCTCCCATCCCGCTGCCGTTATCATCCGCCGACATGAACATGGATTCGCCGGACGTTCACGACGTTACGCCCGGCATGGAGCGCGAGGTAAAGGACATCTCGGGGCATTGGGATCTGAGGCGTAGAGGCAACCCCAAGGGACCGCCGACGTCGTCGCTGAAACTCGAATTGCGAGATAGTAATCTGTCTGCATCAGGGAAGGATTGGTCAGGTAAGGGCACATTCGACGGACATTTCGGCCTCTATACATGGGAATTCGCGGATGGCAGGAAGGGAACGACAAAATTTACCCTGACTGACGCCGGAGAGCTTCTCGGTGAAGTGCGCGGGGGGGGAATCGACTGGGATTTCGTGGCGACGCGCCGGTAAGCTCACTTGCCTTGGCCATGAGAATGAGGGCAACGACTGTGATACCTAGTTGAGTAGCCCAGTCGTATACCCAGATGGGCTCCGACGCAGAAGCGCCAAATCGTCTGCGCGTTTCAAGCGATTCTCGTGGTGCGATCATGGCAACTTCCATCACATGCACCATTGATCGCTTCCCTTACTCCGTAGTGTTCTCAGGAGCTTCAGCACTCTATCCTAAATCGCCAGTCGTCAATCCACGAGATCCGGCTGAGCCGAGCGTGTACCACGTGATGGAAGCTGGCCCCGTCCCGCCGCGTCGTGCCCATCGGCCAACCGAAAACGATTCCCACCGACGACCAAGAGCGCCAGTATCGGGTTCCGGGTGTTTCTCGAATCACCTGAGTATGAGGAGCAGAAGGTGGCGGCGGACGAGTGAAGTGCGCCTGAGTTCCTGGTGCCGGTTCGTTCATCCCAGAAAATGAATTCAAAAGAAAGACAGTGAACGTCAGAAGAACCTCGAGCGTGAAAACGAGATCATAAGAAGCCCGGAACCGCAACGCGAAAGACGGATTGAACGATAAGGATTGTTTAGCTGTTCCGGGATAAATCCCCGTTGCCCGAAGAAGAACCGAACAAACGCCCCAGAGCATCTCATTGACCTCCCAGAAAGACAAATCACGGTTTGAATGCTCTAAGCGCTGGGACTAAGCTGCTTCAAGGAGGAGGAAGAAATGAAAGCGCGCAACACAGTGCTCGTCTCTATTCTGTTTGCTTATGCGGCTTTGCCCGTTTGGGGCGAGTCCGATGTTTCCGGAGGATGGCGCGGAAATGTTCGGCTAACAAACGACCCGGGTAACTCGCGACTGTCCTTCAACTTTGCGCACTGCGTTGCTGCGGACAACGCCGGCCGCGTCCACGTGGTCTGGTTTGCCGATCGTGACGGCGGCAACCAGATTTACCACAAGCGGTCGTTGGATGGCAGGAGGAGTTGGGGCGCCGACACGGGCCTCACGAACTCGGCGGGAACTCGATTCACCCGATGGTGGCCGTATCGGAAGAGGCCGTGCACGTGATCTGGTGCGACGACCGCGACGGAAACAACGAGATCTACTACAAGAATCGGAATCGATAGGAATACCCGGCGCGGCAGCGTTGCTCAGCGCATAGTGAGCTCACTCTCTAACTCCAAGCTTCAATGGGGCCGCCGATTTTCATCGGCGGAAATTCCGCCAACACGTAGTACACCGCGTCCGTGTTTACGCTTCAATGGGGCCGCCGATTTTCATCGGCGGAAATACGAACATGACCCACGACAAGATTAATGAAGAACTGGCTTCAATGGGGCCGCCGATTTTCATCGGCGGAAATGGCACACCAGTGAACGGCATCACCGCTGGTTGTATGGCTTCAATGGGGCCGCCGATTTTCATCGGCGGAAATCCGAGACACACGGCCGTGTTCGAGACCGAGCAGGAAGGCTTCAATGGGGCCGCCGATTTTCATCGGCGGAAATGGTCGAGGCCGCGTCTGCCGCTCACCACGCGCGCGTAGCTTCAATGGGGCCGCCGATTTTCATCGGCGGAAATAATATCCAATAGACGCCTTTTTCATTAACAGGACGGGGCTTCAATGGGGCCGCCGATTTTCATCGGCGGAAATAGGTTACCTGTCCAAAATGTTTTCAGACCTGGTATCCGCTTCAATGGGGCCGCCGATTTTCATCGGCGGAAATAGCGTGCTCTCGAAGTTCCGACGTAGCTGGGGCTTACAAGCCCGTTTTCGAGCGGTCCTTCGCAGCCGGTTCTTCGTTCGCTTACTGGACGCATGATACGCTGTATGTGGTTGGTATGCAAGGATCGAGCGGTCCCTGGGTTTTGCGCGTCACTGGGGTGCTCGCGCGGTTGTGAAAGGCTTCAATTCCCAAAGATCTCAGGGGGATCGCATTGAGCCCCGGAAGGGACAGACACGTCGCGCCACGCGTTCGTTTGAACGCGCACTCGCTTGCGTCAGTCCCTTTAGTGCTATTCTACACGACGACGGCGTGCCGTTCGACGAATACGTAGGGTTTGCCGATGGCCAAAGTGGCGCCGGCATTGTAGCTTTCGGCTTGGCCGAGGGTAAAGATCAGCATCTGGTCCTCCCGGTGATTGATGAGCGGGTTGAGTTCGGCCACCATCTGGACGCGTTCTTTGTCGGACAATTCGCACTGGAACACGGAGTACTGCAAGTGTTCGCCGTATCCGTTCATTTTCTTGAACACTCTCCTGAGCCGCTTATCGTCGGCGATGTCGTATGTCACGAGATAGATCCGGCGCATGGGTTACCTCGTCAGAAAATCGAGCAGCCGGGGGATCTCGCCGGCGAGCGTGCGGGCGAGAAGCCGGGCCTGGACCTCGAGTACGCGGCGATAGGAGATGCGGTAGTTGAACACGGGATGCGTGACGAGGTCGTCCATGCGTTTTTCGTACGCGAGGATGAACTTGCGCCGCGCTTCGTTCTTGAGGGCCACGGCCCCGCCGCGCCGCAGGAAATCGGCGGGTCCGACCACGCCGTTGTTCACGCTCCAAAGCACAACGGAGTCGGGCACGAGCGGCCGGAAGGGCTCCATCATGTCGAGGGCGAGGGCAGGCCGACCGTACCGCGGCTGGTGGTAGAAGCCAAGATAGGGGTCGAAGCCGACGGCGGCCAGCGTGATGGCCCAGTCTTTGGTGAATAGGGCATAGGCGAAGGACAGCATGGCGTTGACGGGGTCGCCGGGTGGCCGCCGGTTGCGATGGTTGAAGGCGAAATCGAGCCCCGGCGCCTCCGACGCGTGGTCGGGCGGCGGCGCGGGTTTGAGAAGACCACCGAAATGGGCGAAGTAAGTTTTCGCGGCCATGCCTTCGATCCCGAGCAACGATTCGAGGGACTCGGCGGCGGTTGCGCGTTCGGCGAGGTTCTTGAGCGCATCGAGCGCGGCGCGCGGCGGGTCGGGGTGGTTGCGTCGCAGTAACGTGTGAGCGTTGAGAATCTTGACGTTGACGAGGTCGCGGGCGAGTTGGCGGCAGCGTTCGGGATCGTCGTCGGCGCGGTACTGCGCCTGGCGCAATCCCACGTTCTTATGGCCTAGCCCTTGGGTCATGCCGTAGAACCAACCGCCGTGGGAGAAATAGAGGACCGGGATGCTGCGGGCAAGGCATTGTTGGATAGCGGGCGTCGTGAGTTGTGCGCCGCCGAACAGGCATACCTGCGAGGTCTCGATGAGGCGGGTTTTCTGGAGCGTCTTGCCGCGCACCTTGACCGCAAGCTGGTCGCCGCTCTTTCCCACCCTCGCCCCGTTTTTCTGGACGTACAGCGGGAGCGCGTCGTCGCGGGCACCCGTGTTCAGGCTCAGGATAACCATAGGTTCCAAATGGCCGGCAAAAGTCGCTTCAGGCAAATCCGGGAATTCATCGTATTCCGGTTCCCGCCGCCACACGTTGGCGCTTTCCCGTTCTTGGCGCAAGCATTCTTCCCGTGCGTCGAGCGCTTGCATGAGTCGGGCGTGTTCCTCGGGAGTCAAGTACCTAACCTTGGCGCTTTTGTCTTGCAGTGTGAGTTTTACCCGCCGCAGGGGATTCTCGGGCAGGAGATTCCAATCAACGGCCCGGGCCAACGCGGCCTTCAAGGCGGACATGTCCCGGTTCACCGTTGCGGACGTGCGTCCTTTGTTCAGCTTATTGGCCCGCCATTTCTCGATTGTCCAGGCGTCTATTTCGTCAAGGCGCTTGTCCAGTAGGCCAGGGAAGGCTGCACGGATGCGGGCCACCTGTCCAGCGCCGCTTCGCCATCGCGACACCATGTGTGGGGCATAGCGTTCCTTGAGAAACGAGTCGAGTGTGCAGGCGCGTGCCCGTCTCGTTTCCACTTCTCCGCGCCTTTCAGCCGCCGGAGGTCGCGAGTTCGAGTCCCGTTGCTCCCGCCATATAGAGCACTAAGGCCAAGGGCTTGCAAGATCGCCCTTGGGCCTTTTCTTCTTTCCCACACAGGCGCAACTTCTCTGCAATGGAATCCCCCGGAGAGGAAATGGCCAGTTTGCACAAGCGACATGGCGTTTACGCGCGCGTTTGGGTGTGGTCAAACAGGCTTGACTAACGCGGGCCGTCTCTGAATACTTGCAGCGGATAGAGAATGGGGGAGCAGCGGGCGGCCGCGAGAGGAGGGAAGCTTGGCAACGCTAGGTCCTCTTACGGCTGTGGCTTGCTTTGGGAGGTCGCACTTGGGCGCGGTAAAGTGAGACGTCGCGCGTCGGATCGGACAGCGGAGAGGAGAAACGGTCATGGAACACGTTATCGCGGCCTTGTTGGGGATGAGTGCCGTGTTCGCCGTATCGACGGCCGTTGCGGAGGAGGAAGACGCTCTGGCGAAACATGCGAAAGCTACAGCCGAGTTGGCGGCGCTGCAACAACGCGCGTCCGGCGGCGCCGAGGCGTACAAGACGAGTCCCTATCGCGTCCTTATGGCTGACTATTTCGCGCGGTTCAACCGGAATCCGGACGCGGAGGCGGCGAAAAACGAAGTCGTCGTCGATTCGTCTTGGTCGATCACTCTTCCCGAGGACGCGGCGCCTCTGGTCGCGCGCATGGCGGGTCATCTTGCGGATTTCTTCAAGGAGCGGATGGACGTCACACCGGCGATTGCGCAGCGGCCACGCGCGGAATTCGAAACGGCAATCGACAACGCGATTGTATTGCTCGATTCGGGCGGCGGCGCTCCGGAGGTCGCCGAGAGTTTTACCATCAGCGTGCGGCGCGGCGAGGTGCGGGTGACTGGTCGCGATGCCGCCGGACTTCGGGACGGCGTGGTGAAGTTGGTTGACGAGATAGGTTTCCGCGAAGCGCCGATCCTTGCCTTGGGCGAGCAGACGTACAGGCCGCGCCTGGCCGTGCGGGTGGTCACAGGCGGGTCGCTGCGCGATGCGATCTTCCTCGGAAGCAACGGCGTCGGGGTGGCCACGCCGACTCTGTATCCGTCGCAGGCCATTCCCGAACTGGCCGTCGAGCCGAACGAGGCGTCCGTTAGCCGGTGTCAAGAGGCGTATGACGAAGCGCGGCTTTACGCACTCAAGACCTTTGATTCTCTTTCCGTGGCGCGCAAGCTTCCCAAGGATCATCCCGTTTTTGTCGCGCATCCGGATATGCGCGGAGCCCTCACGTGGCAGGCCGACGGTGAATACGTCCTCTGTCCCGAGCATCCATTGGTCAAACGCTACCTGGCCGAGAGCGTCGAGGGCCTGTTCCGGACGTACCCCGAGTTGAACGGATTCCTCATCATCATCGGCGGCGAGAACTTCTACCATTGTTTCATGCGCCCCTACGGCGTCGAGAAGAAACACACCAACTGTGCGCGATGCGAGCCCCTCGGTCCCGATACCGCCGTGGCCAATCTGTGTAATCTTCTGGGCGAAGCCGCCCGAAAGGTCAATCCGAAGGCGGAGGTCTTGGCATGGCCGTATTCGGCGGTCCATGTATGGTCGGATGACGAGGCGCAGGCGGACTTCATCCGGAAACTGAAACCGGGTACGGCTATCTATTCCTGCGTCGTCAAAGACGCGATAGTCGAGAAGCCCGGCGGGATTCGCAAGCTGCTGTGGGATTACAGCATCGACATGATCGGCCCGAGCGACCGTGTGAAACGGCAACTCGAGGCATGTACCGAGGCCGGTATCCCGCTGTACCTCGCGAGTCTCACCGAGATAGGGCTCGACATGGGCGGCCGGACGGCGCATGTACCTTGTATGGATCGCTGGGTGGATCGTGCAGACGCGTTGGCGTCGTGCGGGGCCGCGGGGGCGTGGGTTCGGACGTCGTTCCGGCCGTTCTACGGCTCGAGTGCGGGCGAGGTGAGCAAGTTCATGATGTGGGAGCCCGTCCCGGACAAGGAGGAACTGCTCGAACGGTTCGCGGCGCGTATTGCGGGCAAGGCAGCCGGGCCGCACCTGCGCAAGGCATGGAAACACGTGTCGGACGCCATCGAGTTCACGCCGTCGATTCCGTCGTACTATCACGGCCCGCAGTACCTTGGCCCCGCGCAACCGATGTGCGCCGACCCCGACGCCGAGGTCCCGCCGGTTTTCTATGGTTATTACCTCTTTCTTGCGGAAATGACGGCCGCAAGCGGCGTGCAGGCGTTGCCTACGTTTGACACGGCGCCTCCGGCGCCCGAAGGGTACGCCGTGATCTACGCCGGTTACTATCGCATAATGCGCGATTTGATGCAGTGCGCCGTGGATGAGATGGACAAAGCCAGGCCGCTCGTCCCCGAACGCTGCCGGTTGATGTTCGACGCGGAGGATTCGTCGCTTCGGTGGCTGTATCACACGGCCCGCTCGACGGACAACTTCTTCCAGTCGTGTCTATTGCGGGACAAGCTGCTGGCGTTCGCCGCCAAGGAATCCAAGACGGGCGAGGAAACCGACGAAGCCCAAGGGTGGTGCGACCGGTGGCGCGCCGTGCTGCTCGATGAGCGGGCCAACGCCGTCGAGGGGCTGCCCGTGATGGAGAACGACGTGCGGCTCGACTGGTACTACGGCAGCGACCATACCTTCGAGCACGGCGCCGACATGATTCGCGCGAAAATCAAGTTGATCGACCATGAGATCGGCGACTTTCTGCCGGCCCTGGCCGCCAGGTGTGGCCTGAAATTTAGTCCGGTGCCGTGAGGAGGGCCGCTCGCCGGATATCTCGAGCTTAGAGCGAAATGAGAAGGTTTGGTCAGACGTCATAGGGAGTCATCGTGCAACTGCACTTGATTGATTGGGTTTTCATCGTAGGCTATTGCGTTGTCGCGTTCGGCATCGGCGTCTACTTCTCGAAACGGGCCGGTAAGAACATCGGGGAGTTCTTTGTGGCCGGGCGCAACCTGCCGTGGTGGCTGGCCGGCACGTCGATAGTCGCCACGACCTTCGCTTCGGACACGCCGCTTGTCGTGTCGGCATTCGTCCGCCAAGGCGGAATCTATAAGAACTGGTTCTGGTGGAGCTTGTTGATGGGGGGTATGCTCACCGTGTTTTTCTACGCGCGGCTATGGCGCCGCGCCGGAGTGATAACGGATGTCGAGTTGATCGAATTGCGCTATGAGGGCCGATCCGCCTCGGTGCTGCGGGGGTTGATGGCGGTGTACGGCGGCGTGCTCCAGAACAGCGTGGTGATGGGTTGGGTCATCTTGGCGATGATCAAGATCAGCACGGTTATGCTGGGCTTGCCGGATACCGCAGGAAGCAAAGTTGCTGTATTGGCCGTATTGCTGGCAATAGCCGTAGGTTATACCACGTTGTCCGGGTTCTGGGGCGTCGTGATGACGGACTTCATCCAATTCATCATGGCGATGAGCGGCTCGGTTGCTCTTGCTGGAATTGTGTTATGGAAGCTCGGCGGTCCTGGGGGCATGGTTGAAGAAGTTTCGGCGGCCGCAGGATCTGAGTCCGGAGTTTTCCGCTTCATTCCCGATTTCAGCACGTGGGACGCAGGGATGGCCGCAAAGCTTCTACTAATCACCTTCGTGCTGCAAGTAACGGTGCAATGGTGGGGGGGAGGCCAAGGCGGCGGGTATCTGGCCCAGCGCCTGTTTGCTACCCGCAGTGAAAGGGACTCTGTGCTGGCGGCCCTATGGTTCAATTTCGCGCACTACGTCTTGCGTTCGTGGCCGTGGCTTGTTGTTGGGCTGGCGTCGCTCGTCTATTTCCCATTGACAGAAGGCGAAGATCCCGAGATGGCGTATCCGAAAATGATCGCCGAATTCTTGCCTATCGGCCTTCGCGGGCTCATGGTGGCGTCCATGCTGGCCGCGTTTATGAGCACGATCGATACGCAGATTAACTGGGGGGCTTCCTACTTGGTCAACGACTTGTACAAGAGATTCATCAAGCGAGAAGCATCGGATGCACACTACGTTAAGGTGTCGCGCGTGATGATGATTGTCATCATGGCTTTTGGGGCGTTTGCGGCGTGGCAGTCCGAGAGCATCGAAAAAGTATGGATCTACCTCGCGACGCTCACGGCAGGCGCGGGATTCGTCGGGCTTCTACGATGGTACTGGTGGCGGGTCAACGCCTGGGCCGAGATCAGCGCGCTTGCCGGCTCGTTTGTCATTGCCAACGGGAACCACTGGTGCAAATGGCTCGTGTATTTCCGAGTGCTGCCCTCCTCCGTCATGGACAAAGTCAACTGGCTCTATTCAACGGAAACGTACAGTATCCGGCTTCTGTTTATTATCGTCGTGTGCACCGCCGTCTGGGTCAGCGTGATGTATATTACCCGACCTGTGGGCGACGCACACCTCGAACGGTTCTACCGGCGCGTACGCCCCGGCGGTTGGTGGCGGCGCATCGCGGAGCGATGTCCGGACGTTAGGGCCGATCGCGCCGCTGCCGGGTGGATCGGTTGGTTTGCGGGCGTGGCCTGCGTGTATCTCGGCCTTTTCGGTGTCGGGCATCTATGTCTTGCTCGCCCGCTTTCAGGCGTCGCGTTGCTTGCGGCGTCGGCCGGCGCCGGGTGGCTGGCGCTATCGCAGGTCTCCTCAGGGTGCAGCAACAGCGACTAATGGCCGCGCAGAACAACGCTTTTCTGCGCTATGATGGCTATAGGCCTTGCAGTAGCGTGGTCCGCCAAGCGACGGGTGTCATGGAGTGGCAGACGGGTCAGATCCACGGTCTCAGCGCCTCCGCTGGACGAGGCGCCTGAACGAAGGAACTGGAAGAAGGGAGGCCACCACAAGTTTCTACAACGATTTCTTGACACACGTATTCCTGGGGCATCATTATTCGTTTCGCTCAAAATGACCAGTGGCGTCGAGGCATTGGACGACATTCCTTCGTGTACTATGTATCTTTGTGGTGAATCTTCATCGGGACAAAGAGGAGGACCAACCATGCACATCGCCGCCTTCATCGCGCTGAACCTGACTGCGGCCGACGGCCTCTGGAGCGACGCTGTCCCTGGGCCGGGCGATCTGCCTATGGTGACGGAGCTGCCCGACGTGCTCGCAGGCCGCACGTACGCCCCCGGCGAGGAATGGGAGGCCCGCCGCAGGGACATGCTGCGCCCCGCGCTCGACTACGAATACGGCCACCCGCCGGAAGCGGTCGAGGTGACGGCGACCGACACCACCACCGAGCCGGTGTTCGATGGCCTCGGCACGCTTCATCGCGCCACGCTGCATCTGGGCGACGCCGTGTCAACCCCTTTCGCCGTCTACTTGCCGGCCGGCGAAGGGCCGCACCCAATTCTGTTCGTCATTACACCGGTATGGATCGATGAGCTGCGCGGGGCGGCCGAGGCCATGCTGCGCCGCGGTTACGGCTGGGCCGGATTCGGCCACGAAGAAATCGCTCCCGATAGACACGACCGCACCATCGGCCTCCACGCCGCCTACCCCGAGGACGAATTCGGCACGCTCGCGGCATGGGCGTGGGGCTTCAGCCGCTGCGCCGACTACCTGCTCACGCTTCCGGGCGTCGACCCAAACCGCATCGCCATCACGGGCCACTCCCGCGGCGGGAAGACAGCCCTCCTCGCGGGCGCGCTCGACACGCGCTTCGCGCTCGTCATCCCCCATTGCTCGGGCACGGGGGGCGCCGCAGCCAGCCGCTTTCGCGGTTTCAAAGCTGAGAGCGTCGCCCTGATCACCGATCCAAAACGCTTTGACTACTGGTTCCATCCTCGGTTCGCCGCCTTCGGGCACAAGGAATTCCTTCTGCCCTTCGACCAGCATTTTCTTATGGCGGCCGTGGCGCCCCGGGCGCTGCTCGTGCAGGAAGCGCGTGACGACTTCTGGGCGAATCCTACGGCTTCCCAAGCCACGTGGCGGGCGGCGTTGCCGGCCTTCCGCATGCTCGACGTGGAGGAACATACGGCATGGACCATCCGCGACGGCGAACACAGCATGCCGCTCGAGGACTACCTCGGCATGCTCGACTTTGCCGACCGTCTTTGGGGCGCCCCATCGCCCCGCGCTACGGATTGATTCCCACGAGGGCTAGCACACAGGAATACTCAGAACGAAGACCGTGATGAAGATTGCCATGGGTATCAGCGATGCGACGCCAAGCGCGATCACGCGCTGCACTACAGAGGGCTTCATAAACTGCAGGACTATCGCGGCAATGGCCTGCAACCCGCCAAAAAGCATGCCCCCAATCAGAAGCGTTCCCACGGTAATATCCCACGCCAAAGCAGCGCCACGGATGGGGCCGCTTGGGCTAACCACCCAGAGAATCAAGCACAAGGCGCAGTTTACCACGGCAATTCCCGACATGCGCAACTGAAGGGCAAACAGCCTCGTGGCGGCTGACCGCTGCGTCCAATGCCGTGCGAATGCGCGTG
Source organism: Candidatus Hydrogenedentota bacterium (assembly GCA_013349485.1). Taxonomy (GTDB): domain Bacteria; phylum Hydrogenedentota; class Hydrogenedentia; order Hydrogenedentales; family SLHB01; genus DUZN01. Next base: position 14,434 of record DUZM01000048.1, read on the forward strand.
CACTACTGGCGGTGAGGTCCGCCATCTGTTCGAGCGCGTCCCCGTTCTCAATGACATCGCGCGATTCAACAACGCAGTCTATAACGCGAATTCTTCGGCAAAGTGTGCGGTCGCATCTGCCGACCTCGAAGAAGCTGCCCCCGTCCTCTTCCTGTCTCCAGAAGTACCGATACGCGAAGCTTCTCCAACGGTAGGGCGGGATGAGTACGCACACAACGGCGGTCAACCAAAGGGCAAGGCCGGACAGCACGAGCAGGGAAGTGCCATGCCCTTGGAGAATCGCTACCACGATGCCCAGAACCGCCCCAACAAGTAAGACGATCACCGTCGCCCTGATTATGGCTTTTCTGTACACCTTTGCTCCCGAGTTCCCCTGCAATATGACTCCTTGGCCGCCAGCGCGTGCCAAGAGCGCAGGAAGACGAAACCAAGGACGAGCAGAATCCCAAAATGGCAACCGCCCTGCAATCATCTTATGGCTCTTGAATAGCCAGGTCAAATCGTGGTTCGCCGAAATGACCCCTCGCCGAGGTCCCCAGAGTGCATCAAGGAGCATAATCGCAGCGACCAAAGCCTGATTCTTCTTTGGGTAA
>DUZM01000049.1 GCA_013349485.1 Candidatus Hydrogenedentota bacterium
CGCCGCCCATCCCTTCAGATCCTCGATGAACCCGCGATTGATCGAAGAGCGGGGGTCGTCAAGTGGAACGGAGAAGTCGCACTCGATACTGCAGAGCGTAATCAGGACGTTGTCCCGTGGCCTGATGTGTTTCGGCGGCCTGCGCGAGTACTGATAGGCCAGCGTACCCACGTAACAGTCCGGAAACTCCTCGGCGACAATGTCCGCCAGGCTGTTGATCGCCGTCAGGATCGAGCCGCTGGGCGAGCCCTCCTGCTCGTCGATGGCGCGGCACGCGTCGCATTGGCAATTGTTCGCCCAGTCCATTTGCGCCACGTTGAAGATCTTTCTATCGGGTTGTTCCCGCATGATGCGCTTGAGCGATGTCGCCAAGGCCGCCACGACTTCCGGGTTGCTCAGACACAATTGGGCGCCCCGGGCTTCCGGATGCGCCAACATATCCGCCGGGTCGTAGGCGTTTACCCCCAGCAACGCGACGCGTTCCCCCTGAATCTCCGAATAGTACTCGGGGTGCTCGGCGAAGTACTCGTCCGGAGGCAGCAACATGTAGAACGAATGCACACCTAACCCGATACCGGGATGCCGGGATTGTTTGTGGACCTGTTCAAAATACGCCTTGTTTGGGCGCCGCACCGTGTAACTCGTATCACGGTAGATAAACGGGGGTACATATCGATAATCGATTGTTCGCAGCGCATGCGGAGGCGGCTCCGGGATATGCGTCACCTCCGGCGTCAGCCAGCGCACCCCCACGTACCGCTCGAAAAACTCATAGACCCCATACAACGTGCCGCGCTCGCGACCGCCCACGATGATCAGATTCTGCGCGTCTACGGTGCGCAGACACACCCCGTCGGTTCCCAGAGCGTCCAAGTTAAGCCCCGCGAGCCACGTTGCGGGGAGCCCGTCGCGACCTATCCAGACATTGACGCCCCCGGCGTCGGGGCTGGACGCCGCCTCGATATCGTGCCCCGTCGCGTCTTTCCAATACCGCCGAAACTCGCGCGCCGCCTCCTTTTCCGATTCCGACGCCGAGGCCGCCACGACAACCCGCACGTCACCGTACGAATCCGCGTCCAGCCACATCTCGCCCGCGGCCGCCCCACTCAGGACAGCAAACCCAAAAACCACCTGCCATCCGAGAACCATGGACAATCCTCCTTTTGCCGGCGCGAGCGTCGCCGAACCCGTGAGCTTGCATAATACCCAAACGCGCTGCAGGACGGAAACGTCATAACAAACACGCAGATCCGGGAACGCACATGTGGCCGTAACCGCCGGATAGATTATGCCGCCAAGAATCTGGGCGGGTATCGCTGCCGTCATTGCGACTGGCGATCCCGCCAACGGCGTGCGAGCGCAGACGTCCCTGCTTTTCGCTTATGCTTACTCGGCGATTACGGGTGTGTGTTGATTGGTGCGAAGCGCGCGGTGTATTCTGGACGTTGAAGACACGTGCACAACCGCCGCAATATAGGTTCCAGGACGCACCATCATGGCTAAGACCGCGCTGCCGCCAACGCCGTTCCCGATGGATGCCTCCTGCCCGTCCGTCTTCGTTGCTTCCGGCGACTCCCCCTACGACAATACCCGGAACGCCCTCGAGAAAATCGACCTTGCCCCTGCAACAGGCAAAAGCGTATTGCTAAAACCCAACGCCGGCCGAAACGTCGAGCCTGAAAAGGGCGTCACCACGCACCCGCAAGTCGTGGCCGCCGCCATCGACGCCTTCACCAAAGCCGGCGCCCGCGTCGCCGTCGGCGAAAGCCCCATCATCGGGGTCGACACCCTCGAGGCCTTCGCGCATTGCGGCATAGCGGCCGTTGCCCAAGAACGCAACTGCCCGCTCATCGACATGGACGCACGCCGTTGCGTGAAAATGCAGATCCCCGACGGGATCGCCATTCGTACGCTCAAGGTGTGCCGCGAGATCCTCGAATTCGACATTATCGTGTCCATGCCCGTCATGAAAATGCACATGCATACCGGCGTAACGCTTGCCGTCAAGAACATGAAAGGCGGCCTCTGGCGGCGCTCGAAAGTCGACCTACACATGCTGCCTCCGCTGCCCGGCAACGACGCCAAGACCCTCGATATCGCTATCGCCGATATGGCCTCCGTGCTGCGCCCCCACCTGGCCATCATCGATGGAACCATCGGAATGGAAGGCCTCGGGCCCAGCGCCGGCGCACCCAAACGAATGGACGTCGTACTCGCCGGCATCGATGCATTTGCCGCCGACGCCGTCGCATGCGAACTCATGGGCGTGTCCGCACGCGACATCCCCCACCTCCAGATCGGCGCCGGCCGCGGCTACGGCGTGATCGATCCCCGCAAAATCCGCGTGGCGCCCGACAATTGGAAAGACGCCAGAAGCCCATTCGAACTACCCCCCGAAAACCTATCCATCGAGTTCCCCGGCGTCACCGTGCTCGACAAACAGTCCTGCAGCGCCTGTCAATCCACCCTGTTGCTGTTCCTCAGACGCTACGGCGACGACCTGTTCGGCGAATCACCCGAGAAGGCCCAGATCCGCGTCGCTATCGGCAAAGGCCACAAAAGCCTCCCCCCACACACCCTCTGCATCGGCAACTGCACCGCCGAATTCAAAGACGGCCGGCCCTACATAGCCGGATGCCCCCCCGTAGCCTCCGAAATCCTAAAAGCATACACCGAATACTTCAAATGACATGTATGCTCGTCGATGAGCGTCAAAAACCGCAGTTTGCGGGCGTCCTAGGTGGCGTCCTCGACGAAATCGTAGGTCCAGACGTGGTTGGCGTACATCGCCTGGCGCGTTACGTAGCGTAAACCGCTCTCTCAATCCGTTCAGGACAACTATATCTTCTTGAGCTTATCCAACACTTCCGCAAGGGTGCTTTTGCACTCCGCATTCACTTCAGGAGTGCTTTCCCCGAGCTTTCTCTGATGAACTTCTTCAATCAGCTTTCTCACTTCCTCGTATCTCTGAGTGTAAAGTCGCCACGACCAGTCTGTATCCCCGCCACCCGTGAACCAATCAGGCAGAACGGGAAGTGCCTCATCCGGTTTCTTTGCAATGAAGCGAATGTCGCCTTTCACCATCTGCCCGATCTTAGTTTTGAGCTTCGTGTTTCTTTCTCTTGTGCTGAAATAGTCGCGCAGCCAATGCTGAAAGACAAAGGCAATGACCGTTGTCAGAATCCCGAGGAGGAAACCCACGGATTTGTCAATATTCTCTCTGAGCAATCCACTTCGCGCTTCAATACTTGTCTGGTTCAGGCTGCTGGGGGTACCATCGTTTGACCATATAACCAAAAGGGGAGAATAGCGCCCAGCTCTTTCGTAACAAAGGGTTCTTACTAGCAACGACTTTTTGTCTCCCGTTTTCTCGCTGTAAACGGCTTTCTGAGAGTCACCCTGATATATCCCCCAACTGGCGCTCTTCTCATCCTTGGCTGGTACCACAATACCGATCCTGACGGGCTCCCCCACTTTCGGTGATGGGCTTAACACAAAGATACCTGGCTGCACTCCCTTAGTGGTGTCATCACCAAAGGAACATAAAGTTGAAAGCAACGCAACGCCGCAAACAATATGAAGTGAAGATCTCATTCTCCATTTTCCTGACTCGTGCGATAGAACAGCAACCAGCTCCAGTCCATTGAGAGTAGGCTTCCCACTCACACTGCCATCGCCGCCTGGATGGGGTAGTCAAAGCTTCTAAGCGCTCCTGTTTCCGGCCCGATAGGGAATCCGCTTTTGGAAGAAATCAGGAATTCGCATTTGCGTATTCAGCTGAGCTACAGATCTCTAATCACCATCATCCAGAGATGCTAGATACATTTCGTAAAGTTGTATGTTAATGTCTTTTCTCATGGACTCTGCAAACTCGTCAATCGCCTCGACATTCATGAATCCTTCATGAATGTCAGAAATGGCTCGCAACTCCTCAAGAAGTCCTTCTTTCGCTTTTTCCAGATCAGGCGGCACTACACCATCCTTAGCTAATCGTCGGAAGATGGAAGCGTGAATATCCATTTCTATTGCCAGCGACTCCTCCAGCACAATCATGAAGAGAAGCACTTGCTTTGCCTTTAGTTTGATCATCTTTTTGGCTTCACTCCAGTATGTCCCATGGTCGCCAGCCGTTACATATTGATAGTCCCTGCCATCCTCGTAGACAAAATGATCATAAATGCACCTCGGAATCGGCAAGAGATCGTCATCGACAAGCAACTGCAAATAGAAGAACCGCTGAAAGATCTCTTCTAGGCAGTGCTTGCCCCTCTTTGTTAAAGACATTCCAGTTATGATGAGTTTGTTTTTGTGGTTTGGATTACGCTCAAAGTGTGCCCTCGCCATATTTGTAAGATTGGCCTCGGCCAGACTGCCAAGGCATTTTCGTATTTCCCTTTCCCCATATCCATCACCCTCTTCACCTCTGAATATCCGAACATAGTCAGCGCCACTGTATGGCATTCCGACCTCGATGAGTTTCGCAATCAGCCACTTCAGCCAATAGGTATGAGGGTGCATGTGTTCATCTGAATATGGATCGAGATTCGTGCAGTCTTCACCCTGTTCAATATTGACAAGGTATATGTTCGGAAAGTGGGAGTGCATCTGACTGAACCGGCGCCACTCGTGGAGCATGTAAGTCAGCAGTCCGACTGGGTATTGGTGGATCAATCGCGCCTCGATGTCTTTGTCGCCAATCCAAGCATACTGGGCAAAGAACTCCATTACTTCGCGAAATCCGTGGTTCGTGATCTCGATAAGCTGCTGAGACAGCCTTGGGCTCTCTTCTGGTCCGCTCTCCATATGCTTCTGGATCAACTGTGTAACTCTCTTAAACTCCTTCCGCTTGCCGGCCTTCTCCTCAGTACTCAATGCGAAATCAAGTAGCTTCTTACGTGTTGAATACACAACGGATAAGCTTGGCTCTTCAAGCTCGTAGTAGCCAACGTCTTCTCTCTTGGGGAATCTGTCGGTTTGGTCGCCCGTACGTATAATGTCATAACTGTCAAAGCGCGTCACTATGAGAATGTTGGCTCCCAATGCCCCGAGGATGCCATCGTGGGCAAAGTTGCCAACAAACTTGTGCACGACCAGAAGGAAAGGGTTCAGTTGCGCATCCTCATCATCAGAGAACATCCCGCGATCATTCAAATGGCATAGAAAATCGAGATTGTCAAAGACAAGGAACAGCCTTCGACCCCCTTGCAGATTCGCCTTTATCAAGGCGGAGAGAGCCATTCGAAGGCGCCCAACCTCTTCTGCCTCAGAGAGTGCGGTTGCCGCATTCGCCAAAGGAAGAAATGCTCCCCATTGTTCCCAGATAGCGTCGTTGTCTTTGACAATGTAGATGTTCTTTTCGATTACTTTCTTAACCTTATGTGCCAGTGCTACGCACAACTCGTTAGGACCAGGAAGGTCCCCCTGGGAAGAATCGTGTATGTCAAGACGGATGAACCACAGATTGCCATTGCTCACATCGTCACGCAACGCGACTGATAACACGTAATTGACAAAAGCTGTCTTTCCTACGCCGACGTCTCCGAGGAGATACTTGAGACTGTTGTAGCCCCCTCCAGGTATTGAGCGGGCAACAGAATCCAAGAACTCTTCTACGGATGCACGGGCGGGGCCGCTATTGGCGAGCAATGAGGGGGGACATAAAACTCTCGGTAGAATTGCCTAGCCAGAGTCGTCTCCTCGTCATCTGACTCATTTTCATCAAAGAACACGGCCTTCTGGTGGTCGAAAACAAGACCGATTTCCCTGTAGTAGTCTCTCGCTGTCTTGGAGCGCGAGTGGGGAATCTTGAGTTTGTAATGCGCGGGGGTAATAGTTCGGGGAAGTATGAACTCAGTTTCCTTCGTCTGCATAGGATGCTCTCCGAGGCTAGTTCGTCTTCCGCTGCGTGTGCGGGAGACCCTTCTATTTGGGAATAACAAGATTATGGGTGGTCCCTTAGAAAAACCGAGACTGCCACCGGGTTGTCCTCCCAGAGACAAATGGTGTGCCGTCACAACACCGTAGAACTGGGTTGCCAAGGGGCAAGATGGCTCTACTGAGGTTGGCAGGATTATAGAGGCGTCCTTCGCATTTGTCAAGTGCAAAATAGGCCAAATATGCGGCAATTGAACAGCGATTAATGCTATATGCCCGTATATTGTAAGCCGAACACCCCTTGTTTCCCAATTCCGCTTGTACGGGCAATCTTGTCCATCCTGTTATCCCGTCAAAAACAATCCCTCGGTCGAGTGCAACAAAGTACCTATAGTTATTAGGGGCACATGGTCGGGGGGTCCGGGGTAGTACGGCACATGATGGGAGCCCCGGCCGTGATACGAGCACACGGCCAGGGCTCCTCGGGCGTTAAGCAAAAAAGGGACTGACGCCAAGCGAGTCTCACGAGCCCGAAGGCGCGCTCAAACGAGCGCGTCGAAGACGTGTCCGTCCCTTTTCTTGCGTCCTTTGCACAAAGGTCAGAGCCATGGTGATCGTACGTCGGTTGGCGTTCGTTTAGATTCCCAATCAGGTTGGGAATGACATAGGGGGTGTCTTGAGGGTCTCGCAGGAGAAGCGCGTCTACGGGTGGCGTGTATGCGAGTATAGCGTCGCGTTCGAGCGCCATCAGAATCTGCGCCATCTGCGCAATCTGCGGATCGATGTCTTAGCGTTTTGGGGCCCGCTCTGCCTTTGTAGTGCCTACCTGAGCATGGACTACCTCTTAAACCGCAGAGTTCGCAGATGACGCGTCGGGTGGCACCCTCAAACTCTGTTTGGGGGTGTCTTGAGGATTTCGCAGGAGAAGTGCGTCTACGGGCAGGGCGCATCGCAGGGCAGGGCCGCCTTGCGCCGCGGGCAACGACAATCGGACTATACCTGAGGGACACCTCCAAACAGAGTTTGAAGGTGCCACCCGGACGGGTAGCGTATGCGAGTAGGAGTAGGAGGGAACGCTTATCCGCCAAGCGCGGCGATGCTGGTTTTGCAGGTTTATTTGGCGCGTTCCGAGAGGCGCTTGACGCGGGGCGCGAGGTATTCCAACTGGTCTTTGAACACGGTGTAGTCGGGATCGTATCGGCCGCCGATATAGGCGTAATCGAGCAACCTGAAAAGCTCATCCTCTTGTCGCGTTTTTCTCGGGAAAACGTCCTCAAAGTCGGCGCCATACTGCGCCGCCATCACACTGAGCGCGCCCAGAAAATGTTCGTTCGGTATGTAGTTGGTGATCACCGCGAGCGTCGCCTTGTACGACGCCTCGGCAACCTGGTGAAGCAGGAAGGCGGCGCCGGCATACTTGCCCTTTTGCAGGGCGTGGTCGTATTGGCCGAGAAAGAATTCGGCCTTCTCAAGCCAGTGATCAAAGTGCTCCTGCGCGATTCGCTTCTTTTCGGCGGGTTCGAGTTTTCGTTTGCGGGCTAGCTTGAGATTGCCCGAATCGTAGAGCGTCCGCCCTTCCTTCTTGATGTCCGAGAAGAAATACTGGCCTTCGGCCAACCGGATGTTCACAAACGCGATGTCGCGGGCCATAATCCGTGCGTGCGTACCGAGGCCCGCTCCGTCGCATCGCGCTGTGACGTCCCGCCAGAGCAGCCCATCCTTCGCCGTTGGCTGGTCTGTGGTTACGACCAGGATGTCGTAGTCCGATGCATGCCCCGATTTCCGGTTGGGATCGAGGTCGGCCTCTTCCCGATAGTCCCCGCGCGCATACGAGCCGAACAAGACGATCATCTCGACCTTGTCGCACGCGTCCCGGATAATCGACGCGATCCGTTTGAGTTCGTCGCGTTTGCGTTTCGGCAGATACCCGAGCGATTTCTTCATGGCCGAGAGTATACACAACCCGTCCGCGCCATGCAGCAACTGCGTCGGCCAGCTGATCGCCGGGTGACTTTTTCCGGGTGCCACCCCACCGTCCACCCCGTCCACTTTGTCCACACGGCCAAACCGCGAAACCGGGGACAAGCACGTCTCGCGGCGGGTTCGTTTTGAACGCGCGCTCGCTTGTGTCTTTCCCCGGTTTCGCCCGCCCGTAACCAGTTAGTTCTTCGCAGTTACCGAGTACACGCGCGCGTTGTCTAGAGCGAATCGGAGGTGGACCCGTTGGCCGGCGAGTTCGGCGGCCTTCCGTTCTCCCCACTCGAGCGGCAGCGCCGTCGAGTCGTTCCCGGCAAACCGGCAGGCGTCTCTGCCAAACCCATCGACCACTTGGCCGTTCTCATCGAGCACTTCGACCGATATCGCGCCCGATTCACAATCGGCGTTGAGGTATAACCCGGCCTCCGGCATCTCGAAAAGCTGCGTCCAGAAACTCCCTTCCCCGTCGCTGCCGCACGAGGCGAAACCGTCTTTTCGCAATCGATACAGCGCCATGCTCCGGCCCTCGTTTGCGCCCGAAATTAGGCAAAGGTTTCCCTTGTACTCGAAGGGATCGGCGTACGACCAGACCCCGAAGTCCGTATACCGATATGGCCGGGTCCATTGCACGCCGTCTCGGCTGAAGAGCGCTTCGTGCCGGTAGAGCGCGCTGTGCCGGCCGGGCTGGGCCGGATCGCCGTAGTATTTCATCACGATGCCGACGTAGCGGTTCACGTACCAAAACACCTTCATGAAGTAGAACTCCGTCTCGGGCGCGTCCTGGGCGTCCGGCTCGAGGATAACGTCTTGCGGCGTCCACGTGTGCAGGTTCGTGCTGCGCCGGATGCTGATCACGCGCCGTTTGTTCCCGATATTGTCCAAGAACGGCTTGTCGGGCCAGTCGATCAGCTTCGTCTGGTACAGCAAATACTCACCCGGATTACGATGATTGACCGTCAGCGTGTAGGCGTCGTTGTGCTCGGTGAACACGGCGCGTTTGGTTTCTTCCTTCTTCCAGTGGATACCGTCGGGCGACGTCGCGATCATCCCGCCCGCGTCGCCCATTTCCGGTTGATCCCAATAGAGCAACTGGAACCCGTTCTCGAAGTCGCCCAGCATCTGAAACACGTTGAACCCGCCCCAGGTCGCCTTGCGGGGCGACCCTTTCAGCACAACGTTCGTCGGGCCGCCCCAAGAATTCGGCAGCAGCCCCAAGTCCGGGCACACGAACCCGCCGTCCTTGCCCAGAATGCCAACACAAAACGTGTTGTGGTCAAGGCGTTCCGGCAGACTCCGATCGATCCGACGGTAGTAGACGCGAAGGCCGTCTTCGACACGGACCACATGCGCCGGCGAATACCACAAGCTCGTCCGCCCGGGATCCTCGGCAAGAAGGGCGATGTGCGGTTGCGCCGCATGCACCTCGAAGCGCACGTTTTTGCCGTCCCGAATATCCTGCTGTTCCCAAAACAGAAGGTGAAGCGGCTCATCGGACGCGTCGGCGCTGGACATGACGGCGCCCAACGTTGCGCCGATCACAAACAAACGGAGTGCAGCGAAATCGAGAAAAGGCATCACAAATCTCCCCATTCAACAAAATAGACTCTTGACGTGACCTATCCGCCCGTTCCCGAGTACGTTACCATAGGTACTGCGCCGTTGCCAGAAAACGCCCGGCCAGGCTTGACATCATCGGTAAGGAAGCAAATACTTGCCTTCAGGCGCTCTCATGCGCTCCGAGCAAGATGGACACAACAACCACCCAAGGCCATGACAGCCATGAACGTTCAAGCCGTTGCGTGTCCGCTACGCACGGCAACGGCCCTGCTAATCGCGGCGGCCGCGCTTGGAGAGGAGACGGGGCGGTCGCCATTCGCCGAAGCCGAGCGTGGTGCAACGGAGGCGTTCGGAATGACCCGCAGCGCGGAAGAAATCCCGCTCACCAACACAAAGGCCGCCGTCTACGCGCCGCGCCGCAAGGCGAGCAGACAAAAGCCTATACGCCTGAGACGGGGCCCGCATCTCTTTATTGATGATTTTCTTATCGAATCAAGCGCGAACGTGCGCCGCGTGACGAACCCGCCGCTGCGCGATCCGGCCATTCCCAATCCCATTGTCACCGGCAACGAAGACGGCTGTTTCCAACCCTACATGACCGTCATTCGAGACCCTCAAACCGGGCGGTTTCGATTGTGGTACGGACGCCGCACCCAGGATTTCGCAACTACCCAGTCACACATTGGCTACGCCGAATCGCAAGACGGCATCCGTTGGGAACGCCCTATGCGCCTGCTCGAAGATCCTGCGCCAATACAGTTCGGCATCAGTGTGATTGATGAAGGCCCGGGCTTTCCCGATCCGGCACAGCGGTTCAAGTTCGGTTGGCATACCGGCGACGGCCTGAGAGTTGCGAGATCGCCAGACGGCATCGCGTGGACGCCTATGACGGACAGCGCCGTCTTGCGCCACAACCACGATATCAACAGCATCTTCCGCGACCCCCTTCGGAAACGCTATGTCGCGACGATCTCGGTGTATAGGCCCGGCGATGCATGGGAGGGGCGTCGCCGAATCACCATGCAGAGCCATAGCGACGACCTCGTCCACTGGGCGCCGCCCCACTATGTCGTGACGCCGGACGACGCAGTAGACGCGGGCGAGACGCAGTTCTACGCGATGGAAGGCTACCTTGTCCGAGGCGATCTCGTCATCGGAATGGTCAAGGTGTTGCGAGACGACCTGAAAGCCGACGATCCGGCCGATCCGCCCGACGCATACGGCATCGGCTACACGACACTCGCCTGGTCCAGGGACGGGGAGACATGGATGCGCGACACGGAACACTTCTTTGACCCCGAGCCGGCGAAGGGCGCCTGGGACCACGCATACGCATGGATCGACGAACAGGTCCCCGTGGACGACGAGGTCTATCTCTACTACGGCGGGTATGCTCGCGGGCACAAGGTGAATCGATTCGAGGAACGCCAGATCGGTTTGGTGAAGATCAAACGCGACCGCTATGTCGGCCGACAAGGCGGGTACGAACAAGGCCTGATTCGCACCCCGGCGGCGATCGTTGAAGGCGACGCGATGACGCTCAACGTCGACGCCGGGGCCGGCATCGTCAGCGTCCAAGTGCTTGATGAAGACGATCGCCCCGTCCCTGGATTTGCGTTCAGCGACTGCGAACCCGTCGTCGCGGATGCCGTCGCGGTGCCCGTGAGGTGGCAGCGGCCGTTAAGCGATGTACACGGTAAGACCATTCGTTTCGAGTTCGCCCTAAAGAACGCCCGCTTATTCGCGTTCAACCTCGACTGAGCCAAACACGCCCGACGGCCCGCGCCTCCGCGTGGCACGCGAATCCGCTTCATACCGGCCGCCCTTGACGGCCAGGAAACCGGGTGCTAGGATTCATCTAGCTTACGCGGTCGGGGCGCCTACGAACGTGTGTTTTCCGTCCTGTAGAGAAGATTTCATAGCCAGAGGGTCAATTCAACATGTGGGGGATTGCATGTCATGATCGGTTTCGAACTTAGTGAAGACCAACAGCAACTTCGGGAGAAGGCCCGCGCGTTCGCGGCCGAAGAGATGATGCCGCGCGCCCGCGAATTCGACGAAACTGGGGCATTCCCCATCGATATCATGAAAAGCGCCTTCGAAAAGGGCCTCATGAACGACAACATCCCCGAGGCGTTCGGCGGCCACGGCCACAACTGCATGGATACGGCCATCATCACCGAGGAGCTCGGCGCGGCCTGCATGGGCATTACCACCGGCATCATGGCCAATGCCCTCGCCCTGACGCCCCTTGTCCTGTTCGGCAACGACGCGCAGAAGGAGAAATACCTGCGGCGCGCCGCATCCGAGTTGGTGCTGGCGGCCTTCTGCCTGACCGAGCGCGACGCGGGCTCCGACGCCGCCAGCGTGCAAACCACCGCGATCCGCGACGGGGATGAGTATGTGCTCAACGGCTCGAAATGTTTCATCACCAACGGCGGCTATGCCGACCTCTTCACCGTATTCGCCATCGCCGACCCGAAGAAGGGACCACGCAGCATGACGGCCCTCATCGTCGAGAAAGAACACGGCGTCAAGGTCGGCGACGCGGAAAACAAGATGGGCCAGCGCGCATCGAACCAGACCGAACTCTACTTCGAGAACGTACGTGTCCCCGCCGAGAACGTGTTGATCCGAGAGGGGCAGGGGTTCAAAGTGGCCATGGGCACCCTCGACGTGACCCGCACCGGCACGGCTGCCGGCGCCGTAGGCATTGCCCGCCGCGCGCTTGTCGAGGCCGTCAACTACGCCAAAGAACGGCGGCAGTTCGGCCAACCCCTCGCCGCAAACCAGGCGCTCCAATTCCGGCTCGCCGACATGGCCATGAAAATCGAGGCCGCCCGGTTATTGACATGGGAAGCCGCGTGGATGGCCGACCAAGGCATACGCCAATCTAAACAATCCGCCTTCTCGAAATGCTTCGCGGGCGACGTCGCTATGGAAGTCACCACCGACGCCGTACAGATCTTCGGCGGCAACGGATACTCGAGGGAATACCCCGTTGAGAAGCTCATGCGCGACGCCAAACTCATGCAAATCTACGAAGGCACCCAGGAAATCCAACGCCTCGTCATCGCCCGCGAGTTGCTGAAAGGAAACGTAACTTAGCGCTGTAAGGTGAAGCCAGCCCGGCAAAGCCGCACACGCAAAACCCAGAAACGTACTATTGAAAACGAGTTGGCAAGATCAATGCTTTCCAGAACAACAAGGGGCTTACGTCTAGGTCCTTTTCGTCCTTTGGGTCCCTGCATTTCGAGAGAGACGGTCAAGGGGGCAGATAAGCGGCCCGCCGCAGGTGGGCGACGGAACAGCAGCCTCGAGACGGGCGGCTTTACATATGGATCAGCCCAGAATGGCGTGTTAATATTCTCGCTGATAAATCACAAAAAGGGAGGATCGAGCGATGAGAAAACTCATGGGTGCGCTACTGCTGGCGGGAACCATGCTGATGCCGCTCGGCGGATGCGGGTCGAAGGAGGCCGAAATTAAGCCGACCCCCGCACAGCGAGAACAGACCGCGCAAAACGCCGACCAGCAAACGAAGAAACTAATCGAAAAGAACGAAGGCATGCTCAAGACGCTTGACCAAGCCAGGAAGTAACGGCCCATCCGAAAGGCGGCGCGCTGGGCGTAATGCGGGCCCCAAATAAGACCGTAGGCAATAAGCGCTGACTGCCCCGAGTCATAGAAGCCCTTGGACAGAGGCCGTGTTCGTCAAGAAGCCTGCCCGGAAGAAGGCAAATGCGCCTATTCTCGGAAACGCCGTTTGACTAGCAACGCCGCCTTCTTGAGGCCACAGGCCAGCATCACCTGAAGGTACCGGAATGCCGTATAATTCTGGGCCGCAAACCTCTTGCCCGTCCGCAAGCGCTTTATGAGCGTCATCGGGAAAAACACCAGAGGATAGAGATCGAGACTCGGCAGAAAGCGCCACCATCCACGTTCAATCATTCGTCTGATAAGCTTCTGCGGCAGAACGGGGGTCAGATGGATGAGCGTTCTAACGCGCGAAAAATCCGCTCGTCTGCCGTCTTCCTCGGGGATCCAGAAAGAGCCCTTTCCTTCTTGTGGATTCTCGATGTCGGCCACTTGGCTATCTGTCAAAAGGCCGCGATCTACGGCAATAGACACGATCTTAGTGCTGGGATAGTATTGGAAGTAGTAGGCGTGCGGCAGGTCCACGCGGTTCTCACTATAGAATTGCGCGACGTGAAGGGCATCGTCAATGGTCTGTCCGGGCAGGCGCAAAAGGTTGCCCGTTGATAGAAATATGCGGGTCGGTCGAACAAGATCAATGGCTCTTGTTATCTCTTCGTTTGAGTCCGCACGGTGCAGCAGCGTACGACGCGCGCCCTCGTCTACACTTTCCACCCCAATGTTTAGTTCCCTGCATCCCGCCCTCTCGAGCAAGGCCACGCTTTCTTCGTCAATAAATTTGCTCTGTCCGAAGCAAAAAAAAGGCGTGCCGATAACCTGGGGATATTGCGCCGCAAACTCTCGTAGCCACTTGCGATCATCAATGAATACGTCGTCCCAAAACCGTACGATGTCGTACCCGTCATACGCGTCGCGCACCGCTTCCAATTCTCTAAGGACATTATCGACTGAGCGTCGCCGACGCCAGCGCCCCTTACCTTTGTACAACGAGCGCATCCAGGAGTTGCGGCAGAAAGTACACGCGAAAGGCCAACCGCGCGTAGCCGTCACGGGACAACTTTTTCGGAGAAAGGCCGGGGCGGCCCGGTAGAACACCTCCCTGTCGGGAAAAGGGAGAGCGTCCAAGTCCTCGACGAGAGGCCGGGGCGGGGATGATAGGACTTCGCCGTCGACTTTGTGCCAGAGATTTGGGATCCCGCGAACGTCTCCAGAGGTCTCCAGTTGATTGGCAAGGTCGACGATGGCTTCTTCTCCTTCCCCAACAACCAGGAAGTCCACATCGGGATTCTTGATGACTTGGTCTGGAACGGAACTACAGTGGATTCCTCCAAATACAGTCTTGATTCCGCGCCGCTTCTTGACCTTGCGCGCAATCCGGCAAATCCTTGGATAGTTGTTTGTCACCACCGAGAACGCCAGTAGATGCAGATCGGATTGCACGATCTGCTCTACAACATAGTCTTCCAAGTCCAAGACTCTCGCCGAGAGCCTGTTGCGGAAGATGCCCTCGTTGCAGATCATCGGATCGAAAAAGCCGATGGTCTCATGGCCCGCCTGCTTCAGCGCGGCGGACAGATACCCTATCCCCACGTGCTCATAACCAGGAATGTAAAAGCCGACCTTCATAAAACGCCATGCTTAATTAGTCATTTCGAGGATTTGGGTCCGGGTTTGCGTTTGCGCA
>DUZM01000050.1 GCA_013349485.1 Candidatus Hydrogenedentota bacterium
CCTAATCGCCGGGTAAGAAATCTCAAATCGAAAGCTGCTCGCTCAGTAGGCGTGGTGTATTGGCCCCGCCTTGTTCAACGACGACTCACCAGTTGGGTGGCACCTTCAAGCGGCAGCTTGGAGGTGCCACGCGGCAAAGGTTACCCGGCGGTTAGGAATAAGGGATTTCTTGATATGACGTGGTCGGATGTGCGACATTAGGGATGGTTGCCCCGATGGAGTATGCGTTGCCATGTGGGGGGAAGATCGTATGGCCGAGGATCAAGCAGTACTGCGCATTTACTGCATCTGCGGTCAGAAGATGAAGGTGACCGACGCCATGTTCGGTCGCCGAGGCAAATGCATCGCCTGCCGCCAGAAGATCCGAATTCCGCGCGAGGATGAAGTGCCGGCGGATGTGACCGAGATTTATCTGCGGGACCATCCGGAGTTCCTGCGGAAGGTCAAACGGCGGCCGGCCAAAGACGGTGCGGCCCAGCCGGAAGCGGCCCCTCCCGAGAAGCGCGCGGCACGACCGCCGGGAAAGGGCCAGCGGCGCGTCCCGGAAACCCTGCCGCTCGACGTATTGGAGCCTTTGCGGAGTCTGTGCAGTCTGCAGTTGAAGGTCCGGCGATTGCTTGCCGCCATCGAGGAAGACGCTTCCGTTGAGGGGGTCCATGACAAGAGCACGTTGCGTTCGTATCGGGCCCGTTTGAAGGCGGCGCGCGACCAGCTTGACGAGCAGCTCCATCAACGCCTTATGGAAGCGACGATCGAACTCTCGACGACACAGGAAAAGATTGTACAGGCGGGTTTGGCGGTCCGCACGCAGGAGATGGATTTTGACGCGTTTCGGGACGCGGTGAACCGGCTCCGGCATCGACGGGACCACATCGAGCGACGGAAGCAGAACCTACACGGTTGGCTCGAGATCGCCGATCCGCACGCGGCGGGCGGGTACCGCAATCCCCCCCTCGAGAACGTCGAGACGCTCAAAGCCCGGGTTGTTCTTCCTCCGGAGGCGGATGAGTCGCAGCCTTTGGCCGAGATTCACATCGAGGCGCTTCGTGCGGCGCTCGGCGCAAGGGAAATGGCGGAGCGAAGACTTGCCGAAGCCAACCGTCTGCGCGACGAGGGCAACCTCCCCCCGACCGAGCTGGCCGATATGCGGGCCGACTGCAAAGCCGAGAAACGCCTTGCGGAAGCGCGCGTGAAATTTATTCGGGGTCGACTTGAACAGTTGGAGAAGGACTTCGCAAACGACGGCCAGTCCGTCGACGATCTACTCAACGCGGCGCAAGGCAAGTTCCTCGCCGGCGAGATCGACCGTCTACAGTCGGAAAAGTTGCAGCAGGACCTAATCCGTGCAAAAACCGACATCACAAGGGCTCGACGTCACATTGGCCGCGCGCTGAGTGCCGGGTCCCCGCAAGACGTACCGTACCCGGGAGGAAGTTTTCTGCAGCGTTTGGCCAAGCCGGCGGCTAAAGCCGAAAGAACCGGCGTCGACACCGGTATCGCGTGGGGCGTGGCATTGGTGTTTCTGCTCAGCGCCTTTGTTCCGATGTTCGGGCCCTTGTCGCCGTTGGCTGCCGCGCGCGAGGCGACGACGGCGGCCGTAATCGGGGGGTTCGTCCTGCCAATCGCCGTTGCCGTGGTTGTCGCGGCAACGACCCTCATCCCGGCGCGAGGGCTTCGGGGCGTTGTTTTGGCCGCGGCATGGTTTCTGGCAACGGTGGT
Organism: Candidatus Hydrogenedentota bacterium; assembly: GCA_013349485.1. GTDB lineage: Bacteria > Hydrogenedentota > Hydrogenedentia > Hydrogenedentales > SLHB01 > DUZN01. The sequence goes on from DUZM01000050.1 coordinate 1,720, forward strand.
GGGCGCCGCCGTCATCCACGAGGCGAAGTACGCCGTCCCGCTCGGCTTCTCTACGTTTTGGATAGCGGGTCCTTGGCCGCTTCGGCCGGCTGTCGTTCTGTTTCTTCTTGCCGACGTAGGGCTTTTGGGAGCCTGCGTTGCCGCCTTTTGGGGGTTCAAAGGCGGCCGAAACTTCGTGCTTGCGGCGGTTGTGCCGGCGCTGATCGTGACGGTGTTGATTTTCACCGATTTCGGCGGCTTGCTTGTTGCTGAACCGGATCTGGCCATTGACACGCCGGCGCGAGAAAACGAGGGCGCGGGGGGACGTTCGGCCGTGGTAACCGTCGCGAACCGCGGGAGGCGGCGTTTGCTGCTGACCTCGACGTTGACCAAGCATCCGAGCGGGTTTCTGTTCGTCGTTCAGGAGCAGATCGGGCAGAACTCCTGGCGTGAGGTTGACTTGCCATGGGAAGCGTTGGGGGCGGTTGGCGTCGGTCCAGAACTGTTCGTCACGGTCCCACCGGGTAGCGAACGGGAAGTGGCGTTGCGCGTTGGCCCCGGCGGCTATCGAGCCGTCCTCGACGGTCCTGGCCGCGGCATTGTGCTCAGGGAGGAGACGACTGTAGCGCCGTCCGAGGCGCGGCCGGAAAGGGAGGAATTTGCGCCTGCCGAGGAAACCGATGGCGCCTCGGCCTCGGACGGCGCCGACCCGCGCGTTCGACAACAACCGGCTTGGGCCACGGTCGAGTTGCGCGGCATTATGTCCACGGAAAACCGCCCCCCTAGTTTCTCCGTGTTGGTCCACCTGCCCGACGGCGGAACGCGACAGCGAACGCTGCGCATTGGCGACGCGTTGTACGGGGATTGGACTATCACCGAGCAAAACGGGATCCGCGAGACCATCACGATCTCGGATGGCGACCGCATGCTCATCTTGCGCAGGGGGGAACGCGTCCCACTTGCATCAAGCGACTAAGCTACTCCCTACAGGCGGAAATTGCTTGCGTGTTTCACCGGATGTGCGTTTGCCTCGCTGGCACGGGTGCCTGACTCGGGAGCAGTTGCGGCAGCTTCTGATCTCGAGACCCCGGACCCGCCCCGCGTTTCAGACCGCGCGGCGAGTCCGGCACGAGACGGTCGCGTGGCACTGGTTCTTTTGTGCGTATTGGCACTGGCGATAGGGGCCTTATTTGCTGCGCGCGGCCTGTTCCTGCGGCGGTCGAGAAAGCCGGCCGAACGAGCGTCGTGGTGACCTTAGGACTCGCACACTGTCCAACGCCTTGGCCCCGCGTCAGTATAGAGGAGTCGAGACGTAAAATTGGCCTTGACATTTGGCCTCGCTTCTGGTAAACATAGTACATAGTACATAGCACATAGCACATAGCACATAGCACATAGCACATAGCACATAGCACATAGCACATAGTACATAGTACATAGTGGATTGTGTCCGCAAATCTCAGATGGGAGGAACAAGTCATGGGTAAGATGTCCCTATGTGTGTTTGCCTTAACTGCGGTGTGCCTAGTTTTGGCCTCCGCTGGCGCGATGGTTTTGCACCGCTCCGGCGGCAACGGCACGGTGCTGTCCGAAGACGAGATGGGAGTAGTCTGCCTTGGCCTCGACCAAGGCCCCAACTACAAGTGCATGACGACGGACAATGTCTGTCGCGTCGACGGCACGGGAATATTTAAGGATTGTCAGGTTGAGCCCCCCTGGACAATATGTGCGTGGTTAAGTTGCACGGGGGGCTACCATCAGGAATGTCAGCCACTTAGCGATTGGTTTTGCGCCTATAACGTCCCGTTTCCTTATTGCTGCATTTCCTATCCGGTGAGGTGTCAGAATGGCACATGCAGCTATCTTGACCTGTATTCGGGTTGGAAGACGGGTACGCGGATAACGTGCTAGCCGGGGTTCCGCGGGCGAGAGGTGTCCGCGTGATCGTCGGGGCATGTCTCGACTGTATCGGCGTTCTGGATCTGAAAGCCACGGTGAATGGTTTGTTCGCCTAACAGGTGGGAACGAAAGAATCGCATGCGCGCCGATTCTCAGGTCGGGTCGCAGGCGCGAGATGAGTTCCAGACGAAACGTGGAGTTCTTGTTCGGAGCTTGCTCGTCAGGCATGGCAACATTCACGGCCAAAAGCTGTAGCACGCACGTCGGATGCGGATAATCCGGCACGGGAGGGGCGATGCGCAAGTGTATTTCATGGATTTTGGTGTTGGGGATATTGTTGCTTTGGACGTGCACCTGTTTCGGGGACACCGGCGGCCCGACTCGAGAGGAGTTGCTCGAGATCATTCGGGCAGCCGAGCAGAGCATTCGGAACTTCCGGTATGTTGCCGTGATGGATACCTACGACGTCGCAGATGACGGCGAGGGGGCCCTTCGGAACTATGGGGGCGAGTGGGAGGGCGTGATCGCCCCGGGAGCGGACCCCTGGTTCAACATCCATAATGCATTCCGGGCGATGGAGTATGATCCCCACACCGAGGCCCTGCTCGATATCGGACTAAGACACGATGCGGCATCCTCCTACAATGGTGATGTTGCTAGGCAACTAATGTATAGAGGGCCGGCAGGCGACGAACCTGATCTAGGCGCCATCACGCGAGAACCCCGTCTAGACATGACGACACCCGAGCTTTTGCTGCCGTATCTGCTTCCGTGCTTTGCGGCATACCCGCGTTTTCCAAAGGACGGCCTCCCCATATATCAGCCTCGAGGTCTGGCCAATTATCTCGATAACGTACCTCCCGAGTGGGGCGATTGGCAATTCCGACAGAGCGCTTCGCCGCACATACTAGAAATTGAGATCCCTTGGGGAGACGATGGATCGGTCAACGTCGTGGCGATTGATTTATCCCGGGGGGCAAATATCATCAAATCGGAAATATGGAATTACTACGGTACCGCGGAAGCTGATTGCCTCCACCGTATGGGCGACGTGCTTCTCGAACAACATGGCGATGTCTGGTTGCCCGCGTCTTTCACTGTTTCTAGCCGCCCTGGAGGTGCGATCGCTTGTTACGGGATCTACTACGACGGCGTCAATGAGGATCTTGACAAGAGCGATTTCGTGCTCGAATTCCCCGACGGGGTGAAGGTTTTCGATGCCATACGGGGCGTTGAATACATCGCAGGCGAGGCGGAGGACGCGCCGGAGCCGCCGCCCGCGCAGGCGCCGTCGGACGAGGAGCGCGATACCGTTTTGGCGTCGGCCGTAACGGGGTTGCAGCAGCTTCGGACCTCGATGCCGAATTCTCCCGAACCCGAGAGGCCGGCACCGCCCCGCGTTTCAGGTAGGGCGTCGAGTCCGGAACGAAAACATGGCGCGTCACTGGCTCTCTTGTGCGCGCTCGCACTGGCATTGGTGGTTCTATTTGCCGCGCGCGGCGTGTTCGTGCGGCGGTCGAGAGCGCCCGCCGAATGAAGGTGCTCACGGCCATTATCCACTTGGCTCTCTTGGCTGCATCCGCGACGCCTGTCGCTACCACGAGCACAGATGCGCACCAAACCTCTGAAGAACACCATCGTCTCGAAGGGCGGACGTGCGGCCTCTCGTGTGTGCAGTTTGTGCTTGACGCCTTAGGCGTCAATTACCGCAAGGGCGTAGTGAGACGCCTAGTAGTTGACGAGGCGGGCGACACCAACCTCGCGTCCGTTGCGAACGCGCTTCGAGCGTACTTTGTGACGGTGGAAGCACGGCGCGGAATGGGCGCCAGGGCAGTCCAAAATCATCTCGAAAGCGGGCCGGGCCACCTCGCCATCGCATGTAGCATTCCCGGGGCGGGCGAGATTGGCCACGCGGTCGTGTTGGCGGGCATACCCGGCGGCGCGGCGCTCTACGACGAGAAAAGAGGGCTCGACACGTTCTCCTGGGACGGCTTCCGCGCGTGGGCGGAGGAGGCCGGCATGATGGACGTTATTCTCTTGGTTGCGCCTACGGCGCGGCAACGGGGCTGGGAGCGCGCGGATCTGTTCTTTGAGCCCGCCGAGTTGGCCTTCGGCGAGTTGGCTCGCGGCGCCACGGTTACGGCCGAGGCCGCCCTCAGAAACCCGACCAAGTACCCGGTGGCCGTAACCGCAGTGAAGGTGGGCTGCGGTTGTCTCCGCGTCGACGTCTCGGACGGCCTGATACCGTCTCGGGGAGGCGTCACAGCCACGGTTACGATCGAAGAGCCAAGGTGGGGACGCCATAACAAGCGTAAGGATATCTATTTTGAATTCGGGGACGGGAGTCATGTCAGACTGCCGGTTCTTGCTACCCAGCGGCTCGGGGAGGCATTAGTGCCGTATCCTCTTTCCATCGAGGCGACGTATGAGGCCGGGCTGCCAGGGCCGTTGTCCCCACCTCGGGTGGTACACGTCACGAATCTCAGCATCGACGAATCAAAGGGCGAGTTCGAAGCGGTTACTGACGCAGATTGGCTGACCACCGCCACCGAACTCCGCCACCTGGATAATACCGAGTATTTCTCCGCGGACCTTGTGGTCGAGATCTCATTCCAGGTGACGGACGCCTTGTTCGAAGCGAGGCAGAACGCCGAGGCAGCGGTCACGATTCGGTCAAAAACCACGGGCAGGTCCTGCCAAGTTCCTGTCAGAATCACAAAAACTCCGGCGTACTGCCTCGAGCCCGGCATGCTCTTTTTTGCCTCGGCAGGGCAAAGCCGCGCGCTCCGGATCAAGCGCCGTGCGTCTTCAGCACAGTTCCGAATCGTCAGCGCGGAAAGCGACGCCGTCGAACTGACGTGGAACGACAGATGGGTGCAGGATGCCGCTGAGTTACGCGCAACGCACCGACCCGAAACGGATAGTGGCCGGGCCTATGGCGGAATTCGTTTGGTACTTGAGGAGAAGGGCTGCGACAGGCGCGAGCGTTTCAACGTCCCGGTCATTCTCGCGCGTGAGTAGGGTGCGGAGTTCCGTCTCCCTAAACATGGCTTCAGCCCGGGTCACAGTTTACCCACGGGTCAAACGCGCGTAGCCCCGCGCTCCGAAGCACATACCGGCGAACCCTGCTGCAACTTAGGAAGTTGGGCCTGCCCTACTTCTTGTCAACCTTTGGCGCGTATCGGTCGATTTTTTTTTGGACGCCTTCGAGTTCGGGATCGAGTCTGCGGGCCCGGCGCCACTGTTCCAGGGCTTTTTCGATGTCGTCTTTGAGGAGATATGCGTCGCCGAGGTGGTCGCGGAGTATGGCGTCGTCGTCGCGCATATTGAGGATGGCCTTGCGGATGAACTCGATCGCCATGTCGGCGTCGCCTTTGCGGTAATAGACCCAACCCAGGCTGTCGAGATACGGGCCGCTGTCCGGCTCGAATTCGAGTGCTTTCTTAATGAGTTCCTCGGCTTCGTCAAGGTTCGTGTTTTTGTCAGCGTAATAGTAGCCCAAGAAATTGAGCACGTCGGGGTCGTCCGCGTCGATCGCGAGGCAGGCCTTTAGGTGTTTGATGGTATCGCGCTCGCGATCCATCGCCTCATAGCAATAGGCCAGCCAATAATGGGCGGAACCGTCCGGGCCGAACGCGTCTAGGATTTCGTGGAACGCGCGGGTCGCCTCCTCGAACCTCTCCATTCGCATGAGTGTGAAGCCGCGTATGAAACTAAGGATCTTGACGTGCGCCCCCTCGTCCTGCAACTCGGAGACGGCGTCCAGGAGAACCGTACCCGCTTGCCCTTCGCCGTACAAATAGAGTAAGGTGTCCAAGCATCTTTCGCATTCGGTGTTGAAATCCTGCTCTGCTTGCTGTAACGCGTCGAGAGCGTCACGGTATGCCTTGCCTTGCCTCTTCAGCGCCAAGGCACGCAAGAACGCGCCGAAAACCGGTGCTTCGTCCGCGCGCAAGGCGGCGGGGACGTCGTCGTAGCGTTCCGTTAGAAGTAGAAGGTACGCGAGTTCGATGCGATGGTGGGCCTGCGCAGGCCCCTCGTTGACGATCTCCTCGAGCAGCCGTGTGGCCTTCGCGTAGTCGCCGGCACGGGCATAGGCGGCCGCGAGTGTCTCTTTGACAGCGGCGAGGACTTCCTTGACTTCGACTTCCTCTCTATCCACGCGCTCATCGGTCGCTGCGCGTTCAAGGTAACGCTCGAATTGCTCGGCGGCCTGGACATCCTCGCCGGTATTGAAGTAGACAAGCCCCAGTTGGTATCGGACGTGATAGTGCGTTGGATCGAGTTCGAGGGCGCGCAGCAGCAGTGCCTTGGCGCCGTCCGTGTCGTTCATGCGCACGCGTGTAAGCCCGGCCCGGAAGTGCACCAACGCGGAATCCGGTTTCAACTCGGCCAACCGGTCGTAGAAATCCGCCAAGCCCACAAGATCCCGCCAGTTCCTCTCGATGCTTACAAGGTCCCGTTCGTTGATCTTGTCCGGCGCCAGCAGCAATGCCTCGGAAAACGCTTGCGCGGTGGCGTCCGGCCTTTCGAGTTTTCGATAGCACTGGCCAAGGAGAACCCAGAACACGGGGTTTTCCGGTTCGATTCGAGTGGCTTCTCGGTAGGCCTCGGCGGCCTCTTCGAACCGTTCGAGCCGAAAGCAGTTCTTCCCCAGCACCTTCCACTTGTCTACGTTGTCCGGATCGGCCTCGGCCGCTTGCCTGAAGACGCGCACGATGCCGTCGGTGTCATTTTCGCGCGCATACGCCCAAATGAAACTCTCTTCCACGGTTTCCGAATCCGGGGCCAAGTCCCAGGCTTTTCGAAGCTCTTCGATGGCCTTTTCGGACTGGCCGGCTTGTCCGTAGATACGGGCGGCCATGTAGTGGGCATAGGCCTGGGCGCGCGGGGCGGGCGGCGTTGGCTTGACCACAAGCTCCTCCGCGGAAAGCCCCGGTTCCAGGAGGCTGGTACATCCTATCAAGAAGATCGTAAGAACGGCAGTTGCTATGCGCATGAGTCAGAGTCCTCTTCAAGGGAAGCCGGGAACAAATCCTCCGTATCAAGCGATGCAGCGATGGGCGCGAAACTCCGCCGATGGACTGGACACGGGCCGAACCGTGCGAGGGCCGCCAGATGCTCTTTCGTACCATAGCCCTTATTCTTGGCGAAGGCATACATAGGGTACTTGTCCGAGAGTTCGAGCATAAGGCGATCGCGTGTTACTTTGGCAATTATGCTCGCCGCCGCAACGGAGGCCGACCGACGGTCTCCTTTGATGAGGCGCATATGCGGGATGGAACACCCTGGAATGGCGAAGCCATCCACAAGAAGGAAGTCCGGCGGCGGCTCGAGTTGGGCCACGGCCTGGGCGAACGCGGCGTAGTTTGCTTCCTGAATCCCCCGGCGATCGACGAACTCGGGCTCGATTAGGGCCACGCCGATTGCGTGCGGCCCGCGACGGAGCTTGTCAAAAAGCCTCTGGCGTTGCGCTTGCGTGAGTCGTTTCGAATCGTCGAGGCCGGGTACGCGCTCGCCGAGGACGATCGCCGCTGCGACCAGCGGCCCTGCCAACGGCCCCCGGCCGGCCTCATCAACGCCGGCCACTCGGGTGAACCCGTTGGCAATGACGCGGCGCTCGAAACGCCACATTTGGTCGATGTGCGCTTGCTGTTCCCGTGCCCGTTTCTCGCGCCTGACGCAAGTGGCGTAAACGGCCTGCGCCCCGGCGCGCGGGTCGCCGCGGAGTCTTCTGAGAAACGCTGGCGGATACGGCGGGCCGGCCGCCGCGATCCCGCGCAATTCAGCCAATGTTTCGTGCACCATGTGAGTCGCCAAATCGAGTCCCGAAGCCTTTAAAGCGGCCCCCTGCTCGCCGTTTGTTCGCGGCGAAACAGAAACAAGAACGAGGCGGGAAACCCCCGCCTCGTCAGACTACCACGAATACGGCCGCTATTTCCTCTTCTCGCTCGTCAAGCCCTTCGCTTTCACGCGGGCCGCCTTGCCGCGGCGGGTACGCAAATAGTACAGCTTTGCCCGGCGGACGGCGCCCTCGCGCGTGACGACGACCTTCTCGACGCGCGGCGAATGGAGGGGGAAGACCCGTTCGACACCCTCGCCGAACGCGACCCGGCGCACGGTGAACCGTGCGTCGCCGCCTTCCTTGCCCTTGCGCCCAATCACCACGCCTTCGAAAACCTGCGTGCGCTCCTTTCCGCCCTCCACGATGCGGAAATGGACCCGAACCGTGTCGCCCACGTTGAATTTAGGAATGTTCGCCGGGTTCTTTTCCTGTGCTCTTTTCAATTCGTCGATTGGGTTCACGCCTCTTTCTCCCTCTCGGATTCCGACCCCTCGCGTTCGAGTTCGGCGAGGAGATCGAGATCCTCCTCAGAACATGCACTCAACAGATCGGGACGCCGCGCACGCGTAACGCGCAAGGCCTCCTTTCGTCTGAAGCGGCGAATCGCCGCGTGGTTTCCCTCTCGCAACACGGCCGGGACGCCCATCCCCCGGAACACGGCGGGCCGGGTGTATTGCGGCGGCCCGAGTATGCCGTCGTAAAAGGAATCCGTCGTCACCGAGTCCCAATCGCCGATCACGCCGGATATCAGGCGGCTGACGGCCTCAATGATAACCAACGCCGCCAATTCTCCGCCGCTCAGCACATAGTCGCCGATAGAAATTTCGTCCGTGCACAGGGCGTCCCGTACACGCTCGTCCACACCCTCGTAACGCCCGCAGATCAGCACGGCGTCCGGCGCTTGAGCCAATTCGCGCAAGGCCGCTTGCGTCAGCCGCCGCCCCTTAGGCGACAGGAGCACGATCCGGTCGATCGAGTTTGCGCCGCGCAGACTCTCGACCGCGGCAAACAACGGCTCGCACTTCATCACCATGCCGGCCCCGCCGCCAAAGGGCGCGTCGTCGACGGTACGGTGCTTATCCGTGGCAAAATCGCGGATGTCCGTAACGGCCACGTCGAGCTTGCCGTCCTGGATCGCCCGGCCAAGAAGACTTGCTCGGAGCGGCCCCTCGAACATCTCAGGGAACAACGTGAGGACGTCAATCCTCATTTTCCTCACCGCTGGCCTTGCCGTCGGAACGGCCGTGGGGCTCCTCCTGCACGAACAATTGCGGCGCCTATCATTCGCCGACGGCGTCGTGCGAAGCGCCGGACGCCCGCGAAATGCACTTGTCGCTTCCGGTTCGGCTGCGCGCGTCAACTGGGCGCCGTTGCGCATCGCCCCTGCGAAGCGCAGTCCTTGCGCCTTCTTGGCTGCGGAGTTCGTCAACGCGGCCGGTTGCCGCCTCGATCGGGAACTCGCGACGCAACAACGGGCAAGCGAGCGGACACGACGCGAGGCGCCTGCACTCGTTACTCGACGATTTGCAGCGACGCTCGGACGTTAGCCTTGGCAGCTGCAGAATTCAGCAGTGTCCGGATGGCCTTCGCGGTTTTGCCGTCTTTGCCGATGACCCGCCCCATGTCGTCTTGGTGGACGCGCAACTCGAGCACTTGCGTGTCTTGGTTCTCGATTACGCGGACCTGGACGTCTTCCGGGTACTGAACCAGTTTTTTAGCGATAAATTCTACTAACTCTTTCACTGCGCGGCATCCAGGTTGTCCTTGGTTTCGGGCGGAGACGTTTCCGTCTCTGCCGCGGCCGGCGCCGGCGCTGCCGGACCCCGTTCGAGGTCTTCGGCGGTCTTGCCCTCGGCAAGCGCGGCCAATATGCCCTTCTTCGACAACACGTTGCGAACGGTCTGCGTGGGTTGGGCGCCCTTGCCGAGCCAATCGAGCGCCCGGGCGGCGTCTATCTCAATGAGCGGCTCGGGGCGCGCGCACGGCTGATAGACGCCGATTTCGTCGAGTATGCGCCCTCGGTTGCGCTTACGGGAGTCCATGACTACTACGCGGTAATAGGGGGCGTGCGCACGCCCGCCGCGCTTCAAACGAATTGCTGTTGCCATTTCGATCCTTTCCGCGTCTGCGCTAGAGCCCTGGGAACGAAATCATCGGCCCGCGCCCTCGTGGCCCTCTTCCCTTCGAGCCCTTCATCATGCGCTTTATCATTTTCCTGGTTTTCTCGAATTCCTTGAGAAACTGGTTGACGTCCTGAACCGTTGTGCCGCTTCCGGCGGCGATGCGACGCCGACGGCTTCCGTTGATGATCTTGGGGGTGTGCCGCTCCTGCGCCGTCATCGAGAGCACGATGGCCTCTTGGTATTTGAATGCGTCGTCGTCGAGTTCGTCGATGGGCCCCAGCAACTTGCCCGCGCCCGGGATTCGCTTCACCATGTCGCTCAACGGTCCCATTTTCTTAGCTTGCTGCATCATCTCCAGAAAATCGTCCAGATCCCAACTGGCTTTGCGCGCCTTCTTTTGGAACTTCTCGGCCTTTTCGCGATCAACGACTTCCTGGGCTTTCTCTACAAGCGAGACAATGTCGCCCATGCCGAGTATCTGATCCGCCATGCGCGCGGGATGGAACGCGTCCAAGGCGTCGAGCTTCTCGCCCGTGCCGGCGAATTTGATCGGGCATCCCGTCACACTGATGAGACTGATGGCCGCGCCGCCCCGGGCGTCGCCGTCCAACTGGGTCAGGACCACGCCCGTAAGCGGCAACGCGTCGTTGAACTGTTTGGCGCTGTTGACGGCGTCCTGCCCCGTCATCGCGTTGGCCACGAACAGGATCTCGTGCGGGCTGACGGCGCTTTGTATCCGCCGCACCTCTCCCATCATCTGCTCGTCCACATGAAGCCGGCCCGCGGTGTCGAGGACGATCACGTCGCACCCGCGCATCTGCGCTTCTCCGCGCGACATGACGCAGACATCCACAGGATTCGCGTTCTCGCCCAGGCTGAAGCATTGGGCGCCGGCCCGTTCTGCGACGATCTCCAACTGCCGAATGGCCGCGGGCCGGTACACGTCGGCGGCCACAAGCAATAACTTGTGGCCCTTCTTTCCGAGCATAACGGCCAGCTTGCCCGCCGTCGTCGTCTTTCCTTGACCTTGAAGACCGACAAGCATGATGAGGGTGGGCGGTCGCTCGGCCATCCGCAAGGGCTCATTCTTGCCGCCCATGATCTTGACCAGCTCGTCATGCACTAGCTTGACGATCTGCTGGCCCGGCTGAATGCTGTCGAGCACGCGCTGCCCGATTGCTTGCTCCTGCACGTCCTCGATGAACTGCTTGACGACTTGGTAGTTGACGTCCGCCTCGAGCAGCGCTAGACGGATCTCTTGAAGGCCGTCCTTCATGTTTTTCTCGGTCAACTTGCCGAGACCGCGGATATTCTTGAAGGCGACTTCGAGTTTCTTGCTTAAAGACTCAAACATGACTCTGCGAATTCTCTTAAAACTGCGCCAAGCTCAGCGAATAGACAGATCTACCCTTGCGTAAAAGGCAACGCGTATCCTAGCACAAGTTTTCGGGGCAGTTCAATCGCCGTTACGCCAGCTTGCCCACGGGGGCCAGGTAAACAACATATTCGTCCTCACCGTCCACATGTATGAGGGCATCCATGGCCTCTTGGTCATACGCGCCGATGCCGCACGTGCCGCAGCCCATGGCTTCTGCCGCAAGATAGAGGTTCTGGCAGAGATGCCCGGCGTCTATAAGCATCACTTTGTGGGCCAGGGTGACGTAGCGCCACTCGCAACGATATGGAATACACGTCCAGATAAAGGCCACGGGGGCCGTGCCCACGAACGACTGACCCAGACAGGCTTCCGTAAGTTTGGCCGCCGTATTGTGTTCGGCAAACTCGAGCACGAGTTCGTGCGTAAGGGGCAGATAGCGATAGACGCCGGGCTTGAGACGCTCGACGCGGTTCACGGCCAGGTACGTCTCGAACGGATGGCGCGCGCCGGCGGACGGCGCGGGTCGCAACGTGCAATAGCCGTCGTCGACGACCTCCTGGACGCCCTGCGTCGCCCAGAGCAGGTAAGCGAGTTCGGCTTGCGCGAGGGCGTCTTTCGAGAAGTTTCTGCGGCTTCGTCGTTTGCGCAGACAGGCGTCGAGCTCGTTGCAGTTCAGCACGGCAGAATCTGGTTTCGGCAACTTGATGCGTTGTGCCGCATTGTCAAGCGCTTTCTGGAGCGGCGGATACGGCAGCCCTCTTGCCTGATCCGATACCGCGCGGCCAACCTTGCCGAACTGCGACTTCATGAATTCCCGGTTGGATTGAATGATGTCCATGGCGCCCTCTGCAGCATCGTCTATTCGATGGTTCGCAACACAATGCAGTCAATGCCGAGCATATACGAGGTGGCGGCTTCGTTTTTCCCGACGAGGCGGAACTCGAAGGTGTGTGTGCCTGCGCTCAGGTTGGCGGCGCCGAAACGGATCTCTTCGGCGCGGACGACGTGCGTCCGCACCATGCCGCCTTCGCCGTTGTAGCCGTCGAAGGGTCTGCCCACGTCTTTGCCGTCTATCTTGAGTTGGAATATGCCGAAATCGCTCGCCTTGGCGAGGTACATGACGACCTCGTACTTGCCGTCGGCCTCGACTGGGACTTCGAGCGAGATGAAATCGCCCGGCGCGTCCGCTACGTAGAACAGGAAGCGGCCGCCGCTCCATTCGCCCTCGAACGGCATGCACCGTACCGGGTCGCCGGAAGTCTTGATTGTCTTGAATAGTCGTTCGCCTTCGATGGCGCCTTCGACGAAGGTCTTCCCCTCGCCTTCGACGATCGGCCGCCGTTGTGCGCGCGTCGGCAACGGCGGAAATGGGGCGTGCGGTTCGCGCTGATACCAGTACGCGACGCTCGAGTAGTCGTTGGCGAGGTCATTGGCGTGGCCATGCTCGATAGTCACCCGGATGCACTTGCGGAATCGGATGGGGTCGTGGACAAAGAACCGATACATGCCGTTCTTGCCCAAATACGTTTCGCCGAAGAGATTCTCGACGAGGTGAAACCCCGTGTAAGGGCCGGTATACTCGACGAACGGACCCGCGCCGCCGCCGAAGATCTCCTCGCTCCCGGTGCCGTGGAATGAGGGCGGCCACGCCTCGCCGTCGATGAACACCATGTCGTCGCCTTCGCCC
>DUZM01000051.1 GCA_013349485.1 Candidatus Hydrogenedentota bacterium
GGTTGCTGGAGCACGTCCGTGAGCGTTATTGATCCGAGCAAGCTGCGCGTGTCGCCGGGCCGGGCAATTTCCCTGGGCGCGGTGGTTCGGCCGACGGGCGTCCGGTTTTCGGTGATCAGCCGGCACGCCACGGCGCTCTATCTCGCGCTATTTGATCGCCCGGAAGACACCAAGCCCGTTATCGAGTTCGCGTTCGATCCGGAGTTGCACCGCATCGGCGACATGTGGAGCATTTTTGTGTCGGGGCTCGAACCTGGCACCCTCTACGCGCTCCGCGCCGAAGGGCCGTTCGAGCCGGAAAAGGGGCACCGCTTCGACGCGACCCGGTACCTACTGGCGCCGTATGCGCGATGCATTGTCGGCGACGTGCGCGGCGGCACGGCCAAATGCCGCGTTGTAAGCACCGATTTCGATTGGATCGACGATGTCCGGCCCCGAATTCCCATGGGCGAAACCATTATCTACGAGGCCCATGTTCGGGGTTTCACCTTCCACGAATCGTCGGGCGTTGCGCACGGCGGCACGTATCGCGGGCTCATCGAGAAGATCCCCTATTTAAAGGACCTTGGGGTAACCATGGTCGAGTTGATGCCCATCCAAGAAGTCGGCGAGGTGGAACTCGACCGCGTGAACCCCGCCACGGGAGAGGTGCTTCACAACTACTGGGGGTACAACCCGATTGGTTTCTTTGCACCGTCGGGCAGGTACGCGTGCGACGGCATGGGCGGCCAAGTCGAGGAGTTCCGGGAAATGGTTGCGGCGCTTCACCGAGCCGGCATCGAAGTGTCCCTCGACGTGGTATTCAACCACACCGCCGAAGGCAATGAAAAGGGGCCGACCCTTTGTTTCAAAGGGCTGGACAACGCCATCTATTACCTGCTCGACGGCAACGGCGGCTACATCGATTTCTCGGGCTGCGGCAACACGCTAAACTGCAATCATCCGCTTGTTCGGGACTTCATTCTGGACTGCCTGCGCTATTGGGTCACGGTGTTCCACGTCGACGGGTTCCGGTTCGACCTCGCGTCGATATTGGGCCGCGACCGCAGTGGCGATATCGTGCCGAATGCGCCGCTCATCGAACGCATCGCAGAAGACGCTATTCTCCGCGACGTGAAACTCATCGCCGAAGCGTGGGACGCGGGCGGCGGCTACCAGGTAGGCTCGTTCGGCGACGTGCGCTGGGCCGAGTGGAACGGCAAGTATCGCGACGAAGTGCGCCGGTTCTGGCGCGGCGATGCGGCTACAAAAGCCGCCTTCGCCACGCGCGTCACGGGCAGCGCCGACCTTTACCAGGATGACGGCCGCACCCCGCCGCACAGCATCAACTTTGTCACCGCCCACGACGGGTTCACGTTGCGCGACTTGGTCTCATATAACAACAAACATAACGAGGCCAATGGCGAGAACAACAAAGACGGCATGGATGGGAACTTCAGTTGGAACTGCGGCATCGAGGGCGAGACGGACGACGCGGCCGTCAACGCACTTCGACTGAGAATGCAGAAGAACTTTCTCGCAACGTTGTTTCTGTCCCTTGGCACACCAATGCTTCTCGGCGGCGACGAGTTCGGTAGAACGCAGCAGGGCAACAATAACGCCTACTGCCAAGATAATACGATTTCGTGGTACGACTGGACGCTTCTGACGAATAACGCCGACCTCTTCCGTTTCTGCAAAGAAATTATCCGCTTCCGAAAGGAGAACCCCGTCTTTTCCCGCGCAACCTATTTCACCGGTAAGGCCACGACCTCAGGGAAGAAACCGGACGTTGTATGGCATACGAGGAAAGGCAAACTACAGCAATGGGATGACGGCGATCGGTGTTTGGCCTATTGGATCAACGGCGCCGAAAACGGCGGTACGGCGCTCTATCTGATGTTTAATCCCTCGCCGAAACCTGCAAGGTTCTCCTTGCCTCGGGGGTGGTGGGTCCGCCGAATCGACACGACCCAACCATCGCCGCATGACGTCGTGCCCCAGCAGGAAGCGCCCATGATCGAGCGCGCCGAACGCGTCACCCGGGTTTCCGTGACCGAGCACGGTTTGGTTGTACTAGCCGCGCTCGATCAAGCATGAAGGAGAGGACAACGTGTCGGATGCGCCGCTGGGTAGGCTTCGGGAACGGCTTGGGGAAATCGCCGACCTCCGTGCCGCGGCAGATCTTCTGCACTGGGATCAGGAAGTGAACATGCCGCCGAAGGCCGCGGCCGGCCGCGGCCGGCAGTTGGCGACGGTCGCCGCCTTGGCCCACCGGATGTTTACCGACGCCGAAATGGGCGAGTTCTTGAAAGAACTGCAGGATGGGGCGCATGCCCTTGCCCCGGATGACGCGGCATTGGTTAATGTGACGGCCTACGACTACGTTCGGGCGACGAAGTTGCCGGAGACCTTTGTACACACCTTTGCCGAGGAAACAAGCAAGGCTTACGAGGCGTGGGTAAAAGCGCGCGAGATCTCGAGTTTCCCGGCGTTTCAACCACACCTCGAGACACTGCTCGAGCTGCTCAAAAAGAAGGCGGACCTCCTTGGCTATGAAGGTTCTCCCTATAACGCGCTGCTCGACGAATACGAGCGCGGTATGCGGATCGAGCAACTCGAGGCGATCTTCGCCGAACTCGCCCCCAAACAGGCGGCGCTTGTGGAAAGGCTCGTCAACGCCACTCACCCCCCCGATACGACGTGGACGAGGCGCGATTGGCCGGAGTCGCGGCAATGGGATCTGACGGTGCGCATCCTGTCCGACATGGGTTATGACTTCGAGGCGGGGCGCCAGGACAAGTCCGTGCACCCGTTCACCACAAGCTTCGGGTTGCATGACGTGCGGGTCACGACGCGGTTTGACGCGAAGGATCCGTTCTCGGCCGTAAGTTCCTCGATGCACGAAGGGGGCCACGCCCTGTACGACCAAGGATTTCAGGAGCAGGATGCACGCACCCCGTTGGCTGAAGGCGCTTCCGTCGGCATACACGAATCGCAGTCGCGTATGTGGGAGAACATGATCGGCCGTAGTCTCCCGTTCTGGAAACACTACAGGCCGCTCCTCAACGAGTTTTTCCCCGACGTGCCGCCGCATGTCTCTGCGGAAGACGTCTACCGAACCGTAAACTGTGTGAAGCCTTCGCTGATCCGCGTCGAGGCCGACGAATGCACGTACAACTTACACGTGATTATGCGCTTCGAGATCGAGTTGGCCTTAATCGAGGAACGAATGGTTGTGGCCGAGATCCCGGAAGTCTGGAGTGCCAAGATGAAGGAGTATCTCGGCATCGCCGTGCCAAACGACGCGCAAGGTTGTCTTCAGGACATTCATTGGTCGCTGGGCTCGATGGGCTATTTCCCGAGCTACGCGCTCGGTAACCTGTATGCGGCCCAAATCTTCGAAAGAATCCTCGAGGACATCCCGGACCTCTGGGGCCGCATAGAGTCCGGCCGTTTCTACCCGCTGCTGCATTGGCTGCGCGAGCATGTGCACCGGCACGGACGGCGCAAACTCGCGACGGAGATGATCCGAGATATCACCGGCGCAGAACCCATGTGCGCGCCCTATTTGCGCTACCTCGAAACGAAGTATGGCGAGCTATACGGGGTATGACCGCCGGTTACCCCAATGCCGAGGCCCGTCCTCGATCCGGTTGGCATGGCATCCTGTTGCCAACGCGGTGGGGGCGGAACTCGCCCTCGTCGCCCGTGCTCGCTCGTCGGGCGTACGCGTACGACTACGCGCACAAGAGAGAGGGATATCGATGTATCACGACGTCTCCGAATTCAGGCGCCCGGAGGCCGCGCTATGACCCACAGAAGAGAGGAACGCGCCAAAGCAACGGAAACGGAGATGCATCGCGCCTGGATGCTCGGACATGTACGGGACGAGAACGGACTTGAACCGCACTACCAAATGATCCCGCGCGACGAGTTGGCGGCCGTGCCGCGCAACCCGGTGCACGTGGTGTTGGACAACCTTCGGAGCGCGTTCAACGTGGGCTCGATATTCCGGACCTCGGACGCGGGCGCGGTCGCCCACGCCCACCTGTGCGGCATGACGGCCCGCCCGCCGAATCTGAAGCTGCAGAAGACGGCGCTCGGCGCCTTTGACTACGTGCCCTGGACCTACTACGAAACCACCGCCGAAGCCCTGGCGCGTCTCCGAGACGAGGACATACCCGTCGTGGCCATCGAGGCCGTCGAGGGTGCGGTCTCCCACATCGCGTTCCATTGGCCGCGCCCCGTCGCTATCGTATTCGGTCACGAGGTGCGCGGCATCGGCGCCGACGTCCTCGAACGGGTGGACGCGATCGTCGGCATCCCCATGGCCGGCTATAAGAACAGCCTCAACGTTGCGACGGCGTTCGGCATCATTCTTTACGAGATCCTGCGCCAATGGGGTGCCCTGCAACGGTAAGAGACCCGAACTGACGCGACAGGGCTGCCGAGCCGCTCAGGGCAAGGCGCGGCCAACCGCGGCAAACGGCGTTGCGGCCCCGATGAACAGGACGCGCGCGGCGGGCGACGCCTCGACGACGTCGACCAGGTACGGCGCCGCGTCGTAATATGCCGCAATGGCAAGGACGCCCAGCCCGCTCGAGCGCAATCCTTTGTCGCGGAAGGCGCGCAGACCCGCCAACACCTCGGGCCGATCTTTGAAGACGCGCCGCGCGGGGCATCGTCGCGGTCGGGGCGGAGTGGTGCCGGTCAAGTAGCCTTCGACGCTTGGGAAAAAATCCCGGAACGACGCGTAATTGTCAATATTGCCGGATCGGTCCTCGCCGCACGTGTGCTGCTCGCCGTTGCTCAAGGCGCCGAGGACGCCGTACGTGCCGTCGTCGAACAGCAAACACGACCCGGAAGAACCCGGCTCGGTGACGCCTTCGTCCCACACGACGCGCGTTTGTCTCCTGTAGACATCCAGCCCGCCCGAGTAAACGACTTGGTCGATGGCTTCCACGCGCCCGTGGGAAATGCGCAGGTAGGTCCCTTGCGGATAGTGCAGGCCGATGATCGACTCGCCAACGGCCGGTTCTCGGGTGTCCCAGCCGAGGTACGCGCGCCCGTAGTCGCCCACGGGCACATCCCCCAAAAGGAGCAGCGTCGCGTCCAACCGAGAGCTGGTTTCCAAGAGGTCCGCGACGTCGCTGTGCGGTAGCGCCGAGAACGACGGCGCATCGTCTGCGTCACAGGCGCTCGTCCGGAAATCCCATATGACGTCGGTTTGCACCGCGTCCATTGCGGTGGCAATACAGTGGTTTGCCGTGAGGAAATACGGTTCCTGCTCGGGGGTGTCCGCGTTCTCGAGTAGACAGCCCGAGCAGATGGCGAACTCGCCGCCGCCGTACGGGATCACAAGCACGCCCACGCCGGAGGAGAGTTCCTGAATGGTCGGATCCGTCTCGCAGGCCGCATCGACGTTGCAGGAGAGCTCTTTGAGTTCGCTGAAATCCCAATAGAAATGCGCCAATTCGATGAGGCGGACCAGCGGCGCGCTTGCCGACGTCGTCCGAACAAGCAAAACCGCCGTGTCGCCAACGGTTGTGGGCAACCACCGGCCGCCCTCGACGTGGTCGGCAAACGTGTACGGCCCGAAAGCACGCGCGCCCAAAAGGTCGATCACGTATACCTCCGCCTGCGCGTCGAGGGACGCCAGATCGACGCGGAGCCGTAAAGCCTCGGCATCGACTGAGGTGATGACCGTTTGGTGAACCTGCCAGGCGCCGTCCGCGAACGGTTTGCCGAAAAGCATGTCCGGCCCGACTTCCACCGGAAACGTTCGCGCCACGCGCAAGGGCTCGTGCGTTGCCGAAGCGGCCTTCAAAGCCTCATTCATCCCGTCGAACGCGTCAAACACGTGAGTCTGTGTCAGATTGGCGAGATAGCGTTCGAGTTCGCCTTCGGGCAAGGCGCTTGCGCCGCGTCCCGCCTGTACTTCGGATTGGCTGGCCGGAACGTATGTGTGCCCCGTAATCGCTGCGCTCGACGCCGCGGATCCCGCCGCTATGACTACGAGAAAGGCTGTAAGTGCTATTCGCATGAAGGGGCTTCTCCCTGAGAGTCATTCTGAGGCCGCGCCGATCGCGCCTGCCCAACAACCGCGACCCACGAACCCGCCCGGCCGGGGCCGAGGACGTGTTCTCTAAGGAACGTCAGCGGTCACAGACTATACACGATGACGCCCTTGCCGGAGAAATCAGCAGGTTGCGCTGGCGGTCATTCGCAGCCTTCCTTGGTTCGTCCTCGGCCCGTTTCTCGCACGCCCGCGACGAAAGAAGACCGCTGCGCTTCGCGCGCAATGACGGGTCGGCCGTGGTTCTGCTGGAGGCGGCATTGAGGTGCCTGGGTAAAGCGATTACCGCATCGCTCGGGGAGTCGGCCCTGCTAATGACGTGCTACTTCGTCATTGCGAGCAAAAGCGAAGCAATCACTTTTCGCCAGATGCGTCGCGCCCCCTGTGGGAAGTGATTGCCGCGTCGCTGCCCCGCCGTTGGCGGGGTCGCTCCTCGCAATGACAAAAAGGTTGGTCTATTGGAGTTGCGTCCATGCTGTAGAAGACGTCCATGCCGTGGATCACGTCCATGCCATGGATGACGGCCATACTATGGATTATGGCGGTGCTGTGGACTATGGCCATGGTATCCCGAAGAAATCCACGCAAAGTTACGCGAGGGATTCATGACTCAGCACACGGGTGGAAAATCCTGAGGCGACGGATTAGGCGCCATTCGCGGATTATGCGGCTTCACGAGGCGGGAAATGGTTATTGACGTAGTCCTCGATAATCTTCTCAAAGGCGCGGGCCAGTTCTGCCGGCCCGCCCGACAGGGTCGCGGCATGTTCGCCATCAATGTACACGGGGCACTTCGGCGCTTCCCCCGTGCCGGGAAGGCTGATGCCGATATTGGCCGCCTTGGACTCGCCGGGGCCGTTTACGATGCAGCCCATAACGGCCAACGTAAGCGTCTCGACGCCGACGCGGCGTTCGTGCCATTCGGGCATTCGCTCGCGGACATATTGCTCGATGTGCTGCGCCAACTCCTGGTAGGTGGTGCTGGTTGTCCGGCCGCACCCGGGACAGGCCGTGATCCGCGGCACAAACGACCGCAAACCCAAAGACTGCAAGAGTTCGCGCGCGGCGTAGACTTCCTCGCAACGGTCGCCCCCGGGCCGCGGCGTGAGCGACACCCGGATGGTGTCGCCGATGCCTTCCTCGAGCAGCACGCCCATGGCGACGGCAGACCATATCAGGCCCGTTGCGCCCATTCCGGCCTCGGTCAGGCCGAGGTGGATGGGCTGGCGGGTCCGGCGCGCCAGTTCACGGTGCACGGCAATCAGATGCTTTGGAACAGAAGACTTGCAGGACACGACGATCTGGTCTTGGCGCAGACCATGCTCGAGGGCGAGTTCGACGGACTCGAGCGCCGAAACGACCATGCACTCGTTGATGACTTCCTCGGCGGTGCGTCCCAGTTTCTTATCGGCGTTCTCGGCCATCTTGTCGGCGACCAAATCGCGATCCAGCGAGCCGGCGTTCACGCCGATGCGGACGGGTTTGGCATGGTCCACGGCGACCTTGCAGATAGCGGCGAAATTGGCGTCCCGCGTCGTATTCCCGCCGACGTTTCCGGGATTGATCCGGTATTTGTCCAACGCTTGCGCGCATTCCGGGCATTCCGCCAAGAGCTTGTGCCCGTTGTAATGAAAATCGCCTATCAAGGGAACATCGCACCCGACGTCGGCCATCCGGTGCCTAATCTCCGGCACGGCCGCCGCCGCTTCCGGCGTGCTGACCGTCACCCGCACCAACTCCGAGCCCGCGCCGGCCAAGGCGCAAACCTGGTCCGCCGTGGCTTCTGCGTCGGCCGTATCGGTGTTCGTCATGGACTGAACGGCGATGGGCGCGCCGCCGCCGATCTTCACGCCGCCGACCATCACTTGCACCGTCTTATGTCGTTTGGCCGTCGCCATGGATTCTGCTCTGCTATTGTTCAAGAAACGGACAGAACACGGACGTACACAGACGTTGTAGACATTCGCCGAGCACAAGGTGTCATCGCTTGTGGAAAGAATAGCAGGACGGAGACCGCGTGTCTAACGGCCCGTTCTGGGATTGCTGCCTGAGGCAACATGTTTGATTTTTCCGGGTGCGCAAGTGCATACTTGTAGTGGTCACATAAGTGGAGGGATTCTGCAATGAAAGCCACCTTCCTCGATCTACGACGCAACCCGAGGAAAATCCTCGAAGCCATCGAGCGCAATGAAACCATAACGTTGTCCAAGCGTGGACGCGAGATCGCATACATCGTTCCCAAGAAGAAGGCGAAGGGCGCCGTATCCCTGAAAGACAGTCCCGCTTTCGGCATGTGGAAAGATCGCGCCGACATGGCCGATCCGGCTGGATATGTCCGCCGAATGAGAAAGGGGCGGTTCAGTGATTTTTGACACGGATGTGCTGATCTGGACGTTGCGCGGCAACGAGAAGGCCGCCCGGGCCATCGAGAACGATCCCGATCGCGCCGTTTCCGTTGTCTCGTGTATGGAACTTTTCCGGGGCGCTCGCAACAAGCGCGAGACGACCGCCATCCGTCGGTTCCTGTTGGATTTCGATACCATTCCTCTCTCTGAGGATATCGGCCACCGGGCGTGCATCTACATTGAGCAGCTTACGCTGAAGGCGGGTATCGAGGTGATTGACGCATTGATCGCGGCCACCGCCACCGAACACCAGCAGAAGCTCTGCACAGGGAATACCAAACACTACCGTGCGATCCCCGAACTGGAACTGAAGCCCTTCCGGCCCTAGCCGCGGGATTCGCTATTTCCCGCGTCACAAGGTGCACCGGCTGTTGCGCTACGGGAGATACGCGATTATGCTAATCCATCCCTTGTGGTTGAGTATGGAGGGAGCAGGGATGAACTGGCCACTAATAAAGCACCTACTTTCGATGGAAAGCCGCCGAGATCAGGCGCTTCGCATTGCCGCAGCGCTTGAGATTCCTACGCTCGCAGTCCTTGCCTGGTGTATAGCACTCTTCCCGGGTCGAGGAAAGCTGTTTGTGCCGGTGCATTTAGGCGCCACACTCTTTTGCCTGACGACATTGGCCCAATTCTATCTAAGTGCATCCATTGGCTTCTTTCAAATCGCCGCCCTGTCGCAAAGATGGCTCGATGCCGGCCCTGATTCGTTGGTTCTTGTAACAGGGAGCGCACGACGTGCCGGCTTTGCACTGATCGTACCCGGCTTTCTCGTGGCGTTCTATCGAGCATTGTTGCTCTTGCCATTGTACGCGGTCGCGCTGGTATGCGGCGGGCTGAACTGGGCAAGCCTAGTGTGCGTCAACGTGTTTATATGCAGTGCCCTTGCCGCGTCCTGTTGCCTGGGGCTTCTTCTGGCGAATGCCTATCGCCACATGGGAAAAGCCGTCGGCCTTCTGTTTAGTCTGGTAGTTAACGTAGTAATCCTGTATATATACCTCAAGTTATCAGCGCCCTTACGCAACCGATTCTTCACCGCCTCGGCCGGAGCGCTGCTCTTAATCGCAATGATCGCGTTCGAGTGCGCGGCGCGGCGCATAGCCCGAATGGGCGCCGGGGCTTTCCCGTCGGTAGTGACAAGCGGTAAGGGCCGCAGGCGGCGTACCCCGCCAAGCAAGCCAAGGGACGCTCTTCGGACGCTCCTCGAGGTCGGGCTCCGCTCAGAAACGTACGCGTCAGTTCTTGCTGTGTCGCGCGCGGTGCTGTGCGCGAGCCTTGTAAGTCTTGCGGTGGTTCCGCCTGTGGCGTCTACGGTGGCACGTTGGTTTGTCCGCACTCGGAGCATAAGAGGGTTGAGAGCTCTCAGAGACGGTCTAATTCTAGACGACCTGCTCTTAACGTGCACGGATAACGGGGTATATGGGCGGACCCTCTTCACCGTGCTTTTCCGCCGCAACCTGATCGTTACTCCCGCTCTGACTCTCTGCACGACTGTCGGGGGCATGTTCTTGTTCTTTGTTTTATGGTGTGTCGATGTGGGTATCTTTCTAGTGCCTCGTCTAGTGCCTCGTCTACTGCCTCGTGCTTTGTCGAGCTTCTTTACGGCATATAGCCTGGTTGCCTTGGCCGTCGCCTTAATGCTTACGGGTTCTGCAGTGGCCCTTGCACATGTCTTCTGTGTGACAGCCGCGTCCTGTGAGAAGCAGGGCCGATGGCAACGTGGCGTGGACCTCGAAACGCTGTCGCCTCTTAAAGCTCTTCTAGCCACAGTGGGGGGAACCGTGCTTGGAACGTTTGTTTTGTTGTGCTTGCGCTTCGTTGTGTATGGGACTAGCCTTACGCTTGGCGTGACCGAGGTGATATCGAGCCATATCCTGTTCTGCCTGTGTCTAGGGCTCCCAGCGGCTTTTGTCGGCGCGTCGTCCTATCACCGATTTGTCGACAACTTCGCTGAGTGGTTAACCACAACGCCAAAGCCAACGTACGTGGGAATGCCCACTTCCTTTGCCGGCAGAATTTAGTCGGGTGGCGCATATTCCATAGCGGGCGTTGAGTCGAGGAAAGACAACCTTTATTGTATGCGTCAGCAAGTGGCCCAGATGGGAGGCCCAACACGAGGCGGTTTGTAATGGGAGGCAGGGCATTCCCTGCTTAGGGAAAGAAAGGGGGAGTCACATGCCCAGAGAATATCGCTATAGAACGGTTCGTTTGGGGCGGTATGCCGTGCCCATAGAGTACGGCCCTCACCTCGTAGCTCTGTGGTGCGTGGTAGCGGGCGCCCTCGTTATCGCTTCTATGTGTATAACCTCCTTACAAGAAGGGCTTTCCGAACCATTGATAACGCTGGTAGTCGGTTGGGTCGTCGTCGCGCTTCTTGTGGGTCTTAGCTTCTGGCTTTTGCATCGCCGGGTTGCGGGGGTTGCCGTTTCCGTCGACAAAGAATGCCTCATCTATAAATCACGTACCGGCGAGAAACACATTCCCTTCGACGACATAACCGAACTCAGGTCCCCATTAATACCATATTTGAACGGATGGGTGAAGATCGTATCGGGTCACGACGTGATTCGTCTGACGATTTTCCTGGAAGACATTGGCGATTTCCTTGAGGAGCTTAAAGCCGCCCTGGACAGCAGGGGATTGTCAGATCGTTACGACCGGGCAAAGCTGGCTCGTTTCTTGAAGACGGCCAGCTTTTACGAACCTTTCCTGATGGCTCGAGCGGTGAAGTTTAGACTATGGGTAGGATGCGGCGTGGTTGGCCTCGTGGCATTGGTCTTGTCTCTTCTGCTGTTTATGCTCATCTCGTGGTGCCTGCGAGGGGTGCTGTAGTGCCGGGATTTCGAGTAATCGATCACACCAAGAGACAGGAGCGCCCCCATTTCAGGCGGGATAGGCCTGGTCGACCTTGGCGGCGAGGACGAAATCGCTTTCGGTGAGGCCGTCGATCTTGTGGGTCCAGATCGTGACCTTGACTTTGCCCCAGGTGAGATAGATGTCAGGATGGTGATTTTCGGTTTCCGCGATTTCGCCCACCGCATTGGTGAAACCCAGCGCCGAGCGGAAATCCTTGAACGAAAACTTTTTTTCGAGGTGATGTTCGCGGATGACGTGCCATTCGTGCCCCAGTCGATCGTGGAGCGCCGCGAGCGCGGCCCCTTTCAACGGCGGCACGTTCCCCTTACACGGTACGCATTTCCTGTCTGCTAATCCGGTCATAATGGCCTTCCCCGCTGCGTTGCATGGTGCCTGTGAAACATTCCCCTGGTTCCGTGCGAACCGCCTAGGCAGAGGAGGGCGGAATTCCTGGCCACGGAGCATGATCAACCCATCATGTGGGTCGGCAGGAGGTCCGCCCGCCTGTCTATCTTCGGGCGTATGGGAGGTATTACGCCCTGTTCGATGGGACAATCGGCGCGGGCCGTTTATTCCGTCCGCTCGATAAAGAAGGGCTGGGTCCAGGCCATGGTTTCGCCGTGACCCCAACACTCGACGCGGATATAGCGCATCGGCGCGTCCTCGGGAACCGCATAGGTTAACGTGCCGCCGTCCGCCGTGAACTCCCGCGCGCCGAAGTCTGAGTACACGCCGATGGATTCGGCATTCTCAGCGCCGACGAGGATCGTCTTGTCCTCGACATGAATCTCGTTGATGACGACGCCGGTGCTGGCGTAGAAGCGCCCCTGGCGCATGGCTTCGATGAGGGCCTCGGGGCTTCGTTGATCGGTTTGTATACAATTCCATCCGAGCTGTACGTCTTGCGCTTCGTGGGCGTCGTCGTTGGCGAATCCCCAGACTTTTCGGCCCTTGCCCAATAGCCGATCCCACCGGTCGGTCGCGAGGGCGCTGCCCGGCACCCGCCGGACCACGCCGTTGTAGATCTCGATGCCCGCGTAGCCGACCCATTGCTCCAACTCCTCCTGGCGGCAATGGCAGAAGTCCTCGAGCCAATTCGGATGGCACACAATCGAGAGGCCGCCTTCGGCACGGATGGCGTCGAGATTGGCTTGCCGATCCGGCGCGGGTTCGAGGCGGGAAGACGCCCCAACGTGAAGGACGTGCGGCGCCAGAATGGTGATCTCGTTGCCGGGGACGAGCACCATGCCGCAGTCGTCCAACTCGGACGGATCCGTGAACGCATCGTGATCGCTGAGCATCAGAAAATCGTACCCGCGCCTGGCATACTCCTCGACGGTGCGTTGCGGGGTGTATGGGCCATCGCTGACCGTCGTGTGGGTATGGAGGTTCCCCTTCAGCCAGTTCGCCTGGCCGTTCTGATACGGATGCTTGATCGTGATGCGCATACGTCTCCTCGCGAAGCAAAGAGGCGCCACACCGATCAAACGCGCGTGTGACGCCCCGACATGGGCTACCTGCTGCCGAAGGGACCTCTCGCCGCCCCAAAACCGAGAGGGGCGGCCCTTGCCCGCGACAGCGGTGCGGGGGCGGCGCTACTCGCCGGTTTCGGGCGTTTGCACGGCCTTCTCGAGTGCGTCGAGCAGTTGGTTGGCGTCCACGCCGTAGGCCTCGCACAGCTGGCCTAACGTCTCCATTTGGCTCATGGCGCAGTGCGCGCACCCGCCCAAATGGAACGCGGCAAACACTTCGCGGGCGCGGGGATGCGCCTTCATGGCCTCGGCAATGGTCATATCGAGGTTAAACTGTGTCGTTTCCGGCATAACCTGTCCTTTCCTGACGGCGTTCTTGACTTGTTCTCACGTTCGAAGTGCTATTCCCGATCCCAGTGTCGGTCAAATTCGTCTTTCGACGATTCCTGAACGAGGTCCGGGCGGTAGAGCTTCTTCACAATCGGGTCTGTAACCCGTTCGGTTTCGTTTGTCTGCGAAATGTAGGTCACGTAGCGCAAGATCGTGTTATCGTCCGCGCACTCATAATACGTCCACGCATCCCCTTTCCCGGGGATTGGCTGACTGCTCTTGCAGTAGACCATCGGGTCCTCTCCCTGGCGCCTCTGGGCGGGACCACATTTCACACTGCGCAATGGTACACAAGTCGACGTTCCAAGGGCAAACCGACTACCGCGCGGGTATGGGTGTGGTGCGCGGCGCCCGGGGAGGACGGGCGCCGCTTTCGGGTACATCGGGAGCGTTGGGGGGGTGGGGCGTGTTGTGTATTGGCCGCGCGGCCCGCGCGACAGACAGACCAAGGGCCAAGAACAGCAAAACAGTCATGTCACCGGTGGACGCCGCGGATGTTGGGCCGCCGGGGCGCGCGGCCTTAGTGGGACCGCAACCGATGTTGATGGCCAAGTCGTCGTTGCCTTCGCCTTCACCTTCGCCTTCACCTTCGCCTTCCCCTTCGCCTTCCGCAGCGGAGACGCCATACGCGGTGAAAAGTGATAGGGCCGTAAGGTCGGCCCGGATCGCGTCAGCGGTCACGTCAAGGTTGGCCACGTGGGTGACGGCCCAGTCGCCTTCTTCAAGCAGAAAGTAGAGTCCCGTGGCGGTGTCGCTGGCGACGTAGGTCGGATATGCATACAGCGTCACGTTCGTTCCGGCCGGGACGGCCACGCCCTCGAGGGCAAGGTGGACGGGACAGGCCGCCAAACGCGCGTCGGCCGCCTCGTCGAAGGTTGCGCCGCTGTCGGCGCTGGTGATGATGCTTATCTCGACGCATAGCGCGCCGGGTACCGGGACGCCTTCGGGTTCGGACGGAAGCGCGCCGGTTTTGGCGCTGCCCAACAGGGTGGTCAGGTTGGACGCGGCCTCGACGAGGAGCATCCCGATTTCGCCGGCCTGGCACAGCGCCGTGGCGGCCGCCACGGTCACGGTACACGCCCGGTCGGCCGGATCGGCCAGTGTCATCTGCACGCAGCCGTCGTCGGACTTCGCGCTCGAACCGTCCCAGCGCACCACGCCAACTTGCTTGACCGCGCCGGTTTCCGCCACGTCAACGCTGGCCACCCATTGGTCGCCGGGGGCGCCAAGGGTCGTAAACGGGTCGTCGGGTAGGCCGTTGGCGTCGAGGTCGTCGCCGGGCGCGGCCGCCGCGAGCGTAAAC
>DUZM01000052.1 GCA_013349485.1 Candidatus Hydrogenedentota bacterium
GAGGTTCATTGATCGGGGGCGGGTGAACCTGGTGCTGTACTTCGAGCGGCTACCGGAGTGCTTGCTGGAGCTTCCCTTTGTCGATCCCAACAACGTGCCCCCTTTCCCTCATCATCCTGAAAGGGGGATTCGTCCTCCCGGCAATTTCTTTGACTTCTTCCGCGACACGGACGAGGAAGAGGTCGTATGGGCACATGCCGCTGGAGATTTTGAGGCATTCGGCTACCGCCGTTTCGACTGCGGCCTGCCGGAGGATGCGCCGTCCGCATTACGAATAGGGTAACTTATGGCCACCGTCTGCACTTGACCGTCGCGCACGCGCCGACAAGTGAACCCGGACGTTATGTGAGGAATGCCTGATGGGAAATATCTCAATAGAGCGTGCGACAGAGTCCGACATGAGAATCATTCTCAACCTGATCGACTACTACATTTATGACATGTCGAAATCAGCCGGTTGGGAGTGTAACGCCGAGGGAAGGTTCGCTGGCTGTGATGATTCTCGGGAGTACTGGCAGACGCATCACCCCGAGACCCAACCAAGCGCCAGGTGGCCTGAGGGGAGAAGGGGTCATCCATTCATCGTTAGGTCGCCAAGCGGTGTGGCCGGCTTCGCTCTGATAAGAGAAATGGGGGACGACCCTGATGTGGACTATGACATGGCCGAGTTCTTCATTGTCGGCAAATACCAGAGACGAGGCATTGGTCGGCATGTGGCGTGTGCGATTTTCGATATGTTTCGTGGCCGCTGGTCAGTAAGGCAACTGGTCGCGAATATCCCCGCCAAGGAATTCTGGAAGGCGGTGGTGTCAGACTATACGAAGGGACATTTCACAGAATCATGTGGCACTTGCGATGGCTGGGATATGGTCTATCTCACCTTTGACAACACATAACAAGCGGCTCCACAGCGATGCTGACGCGCGCCTGATCCGCAACGTCAGGGCGATCAAGACAGGAGGATCATAGATGCCTTCTATGACGATTTCGGCGAAGCAAATTGTGAGTATAGCCGCAGAAGTATTCGGTTCGAGTACTGAGGTGGAATCCTGCTCGGAGATCCTTCCCTCGAGCGAATGCGGTATCCCGAAGGTGTGCGGGTGCAACGCGAATCAGTCTTTCAGGGTGCGTCTGCGTGGCGAGCCGCAGGAGTATGTCTTCCGTTTTCCTAGAGGACACCGGGACGACCTGTATGAGAAGGAGCGGACGAATTACCGCCTTGTTGCCGCAAACACCGATATTCCTGTTCCGCGAGTCCATCGCATAGACAGAAGCAAACGATTGGTTCCGGTTGGCTACATGGTCATGGACTTCATGGCAGGGGACGAGGCCACCTTTCTCTCGCATCCGCAGAACCCCCGGACAGACCAACAAGAGAAGGATGAAATTCAGGAAAAGACCGGCTATTGCTACGCGCAAGTGCACAACATATCACGAGAAGCGTCGTCCCCTCGTTCAGCCATAGACCGCTTGTTATACAATCTTCAGCAGTTGGAAAATGTAGTCAAGGATGGTCCGTTTCGCGTCAGCCTGACCAAGATTGACCAATGCCGGGCAGTTGTTGAAGGGGACGGCGATTTGCTTTTCGAACCCGAGTCGCTGTGTGTCGGCGATTCTGAGTTTCACTTTGAGAAGATCGACGGCGAGTGGAACGTCGCCTTTGTATGTGATATGGAATGGGTGGGTTTCGATGACCCGTGCCAGGATCTCTTCATGTTGGCCTGCGCGCCCAGACGGCTTTGGGGGTTCGACCGTCCGTTCGCACTCGATGAACAGGAACTTGCGACAAGGGCCTGCATGCGTGGCTACGAACAATTGCGGGAAATCGACTACGCTCGACTCGCGCGGATGGCGCTATACAAGCAGTTGGGGGCCATGTGTTCATGCTTAGACCAGGTCTATAGGCCGGAGAAGAGAGCGTTCATGAAGTCCAGAGAGCAGACCTACGTCAACCTTGTGGCCGCCGTGGCCGGCTTGGGACTTGATTGACGCACTGAAAGCCTGAAGCAGCGCGTGCTATGGAGAGGAGCATTGCGTTACTACACAGACAGCGGAATCAGCCAGATCAAGGCGTACGTTGGCGCACCGGTGACGAATACGTGCCCGTCGGTGGTTTGGCTTGATTTGACCTCGGACTGCAATCTCTACTGCGTGACGTGCCGCGGGCGACCCACGGCGCGCGGACGCACCATGGACGGCGATCTGTTCCGGAAGGTTGTGGATCAGACGTGTCACGGGGTGTTGTTATATGCGCTCCATGGCTTGGGCGAGTCGCTGCTGCTAATGGACTTCTCAGAACGGCTGGAATACGTTTCCCGTCGCAAACTCCCGCGAGCAAAACTGGACCTATACACCAACGGAATGCTCCTCTCCGCTCAGACAGCCCAGCTTTTGCTCGACCACGGCGTCAATGTCACCGTATCCTTTGACGGCGCTTGCGCGGAAACGTTCGAGCGAATTCGGCAAGGCGCCGAGTTCGGCCGGGTATGCCGCAACTTGGAGAAGTCCTCGAATCTCCCCGATGCCAACAGCGGACCCTCGTCACCGGGGGTTCACATAGCCATACAGCGAGACAACTGGGAGGAGCTCTCGGAGATTGTCAAATTGACCCACTCGCTCGGCGCGGGGCGCATCAGCTTCGACATCGTTGCCGGCCCAGACACGACGCTCTGTCCACCTTTCGACGGGAGCGCTGCCGACGCTATCGCAGAGGCCATCAACTTGGCCGAGCACCTGGGCATGTTTGTCGATGGCTATCCGACACGCTTTGGCGACATGGTATGGTTGGACGACACGTATGCCCCGGCGAATCGCTTTGCGATCAGCACGCTCTGTGATGCACCCTATTTCAGCGCCTTCATTTGCTGGAATGGCGACGTGATGCCGTGCTGCGTTGGACCGGTTGTGTTAGGGAACGTCAACGAACGGGACTTTGCAGAGATTTGGGGCGGCGAAGCGTACGAGAACATCCGGAAGGACGCCAACGATCCCGAGCGGATGCCGGACATCTGCCGGCAATGCCCGTTGGCGAATCGCTTCTTAGGGCACAGCAGCGCAATGGGTTCCCATCGCGGCTGAACTGGCCTGGCGCCTGTTCCGCGCTGCTCCACGAGTACAAGGGATTTGGCCATGAAGACAGAGATGCCTGAGTGGTTCTTCTTTGACTGTTTCGGGACGCTGATCATCGACGACGGCTTGGACGAAGAGACGCCATATTGCGCACTTATGGCCTATGTCCCCGTGCAGCTCGGGTTGTACGCTTCGGAGGCGGACTTCGTGCGCGAGTACGAAAACTGGCGCAAGGAGAGAGACGATACGGCTCCGGGCAAGGAGATCACTTTGCCGGAGAGGTTGCGCCAAATTTTCTCGAAGGCGAACGTCCAAGAAAATGTAGACCTTGAGGAGGCCATTTCTCGAACCGTGCAAGTCTTTTACGAAAACGCCATGGCGCAACTCATCCCCGCTCCCGGCGTACACGAAATGCTGCAGTTCTGGCATGGAAAAGTAAGGATGGCTGTTGTATCGAACATCTTGATTGCGCGTATTCCGCAACGAGTTCTATCTGAGCATGGACTGTGCACGTATTTTGACTTCATATTGGACAGTGCGTCTTTGGGCGTGAGAAAGCCAGGAGAAAAGATCTACAGACTGGCCGTCAACCAAGCCGGTGTTGCGGCGGAACATATGCAAAGCATATTGTTTATTGGCGACAATCCTCAACTCGATGTGGCAATCCCACGCCGGCTTGGAATGAGGGCCCTGCTTTACAGTCCCGGCAACACAACAGCGCCGGACGCGGGGCAGGAATTCACAATTCGCCACTGGGATGAGTTCCGAACGATAAAGGATGATAATTGATCTCCGGCAGCATCGAGTGCTCCTTGTCACTCGGGAATTACTGATTGGGAGTCCCTTTTGTTCCTTGGGGCGGTTCTTGGTGGGGAACAGGGGGTGTTTTTTGGCGGGTCGGCCCGAATGCCGCATGGTGCGTAATTTGGGCGGCGGTTGACGTAGTGGACGGAACGGACGGGCACAGACAGACACGGACAAGAAGCGGGGCGGACTGCCAGGCGCTGCCGCGGGTGGGAAAGAACAGATGGGCGGTGTGGACAGGGCGCGCCGGGAAGGAATGGGGGCCGGTAGGATGTGCAACCGGAACGGGGAGTTGGGCGTCGTGAGCCCGGGGCGGTGACACAAAGGTCAGGTGCAAGTTACAGTAGAACGAGGTTGTCGCGGTGGATGACTTCGTCGAAGTCTTTGCGTCCGAGTATCTCCTTGATCTCGGCGCTTTTGCGGCCCTTTATGCGGGAGATGTTCTTGCTCGAGTAGTTGACGAGGCCGCGGGCGATGTCGCGTCCGGAGGCGTCGCGGATTTTGACGGCGGCGCCGACGTCGAACGTTCCCTCGAGGGCGGTGATGCCTGCCGCGAGCAGGCTCTTGCCGTGCTCGAGCAAGGCACGGGCGGCCCCGTCGTCTACCACGAGCGCGCCGCGGCTGGCGCGGCCGAAGGCAATCCATCGTTTTCGGTGTGGGAGGGCGCTTTGGCCGCTGTCAAACACGGTCATGGGGCCGGCGCCGTCGAGGGCGTTGGCGACAGCGTTAGGGCGGTGTCCGTTGGCGACGATGGTGCGGAGCCCTGCCGCGCACGCGATTTGCGCGGCGGCCAGTTTGGTTTTCATGCCGCCTATAGTCGTTTCGGTGATCGTGTCTTCCGCCAAGGCTTCGATGTCCTCGGTGATGTTTTCCACGAACGGGATCAACCGGGCATTCTTATCTCGCGCGGGGTTTCTGTCGTACAGCCCGTCCACGTCGCTGAGAATGATGAGCAGATCGGCATCGATCTTCGAGGCGACGCGGGCGGCCAATCCGTCATTGTCGCCGAATCGGAGTTCCTCAGTAGCGACGGAATCGTTCTCGTTCACGATGGGTATGACGTCGCCGAGTTGGAACAGGGCAAGGATGGTGTTGCGGACGTTGAGATAGGTTCGGCGATCCTCGAGCGCCGCAGCCGTGAGCAGGACCTGGGCGGTCTTGAGTCCGTTCCCGTGGGTTTGGAAAAGGACTTCGTAGTGGTGCATCAAGCGGGATTGGCCGACGGCGGCGACGGCCTGTTTGACGGGAAGGAGTCTTGGGTACTCGGAAATGCCGAGGGCCGCCATGCCGCATCCAACCGCGCCGGAGGACACGACGACGATATTCAGATTGCGTTCGCGTTTGAGCTGCGCCATTTCCTTCACGATGTTCTCGAGCACCGCCCGGTCGAACCCTTGAGGCCCGGTGAGCAGTGCGGTGCCTATTTTGACTACGAGCGTGCGGACGTCAATCGGCTTGGTACTCAAGTTCCACGTCTCCTATGGTGATGGTTTGGCCTTGTTGCGCGCCCATACGTTTCAGGGCCTTGAACACGCCCATCAACCGGAGTTTATCTTGCAGGCGGCGTACGGCTTCCTCGTTGTTGAAATCGGTCATGTTGACGGCTCGGACTGCGGTTTTGCCTGTGATCGAGAATCCTTGCGGCGTCTTCTCGATCATGTATGGCGGCGTGTACGTATAGTCACGCTCAGCGGCGGCGCCGGGTGGAATCGCTTCTTCCCCGCGCAAGCGATCCACAATGGCCCATAGATGTTCCAGAACGTCCGCGACGCCGTCGCCGGTGGCCGCGGAAATGAGGAACGGGTTGTTGAACTGCGGGGCAACGGTATGGAACCGCGCCCGATTCTCGGGGATATCCGCCTTGTTGAGGGCGAACACCTTCGGCCTTGTTGCCAGTTCGGGATTGTGGAGTTCGAGTTCCCGGTTGAGCACCTCGCGGCTGTGCGCGGGCGCTTCATCGCCCAAATCGATGATAAACAACAACACTTTTGTCCGTTCGATGTGGCGTAGAAATTCGTGCCCGAGTCCTTTGCCGGCAGCGGCCCCTTCGATGAGGCCCGGGATATCGGCGATGTTTAGGGTTCGGTGATCGCTCAGGGCCGCCACGCCCAGGTTCGGGCTCACCGTCGTGAACGGGTAGTCGGCGATTTTCGGCGTGGCCGCGCTGACGCGCGACAAGAACGTGGATTTACCGGCATTTGGGAGCCCGACAAGACCTACCTCGGCGATGAGTTTGAGCTCTAGGACGTATCCGGCCTCTTCCCCGGGTTCGCCCAATTCGGCGAATCGCGGCGCGCGGTTCGTTGCGGTGGCGAACCGGGCGTTGCCCTTGCCGCCTCGGCCGCCCTGCGCCGCCAGAAAACGCTGACCTTCTTCGGTAAGATCTCCCATCGCGGCATCCGTGTCTGATGCACGAATCAATGTGCCGAGGGGTACGTGTATTTCGACGGGGGGGGCATTCTTCCCGTGCCGGCAACTGCCTTGCCCGTGGCCGCCTCGTTTGCCTTTCCAGTGGGGATGAAACCGCAAATCGAGCAAGGACGCGTACCTCGAATTAGCGACGATGTATACATCGCCGCCGTTGCCGCCGTCCCCGCCGTCCGGCCCGCCGCGCGGCACGTATTTCTCCCGTCGAAAACTACAGCAGCCGTCGCCGCCTCGTCCGCCGGTCACCGTGATCTTGGCTCGATCAACGAACATGGTTGGCGGCCTCCGGGCACGGGCTTATTCGACGAAGGCGACCACGTCCACGACTTTCCGTTTCTTGCGCACCTGGCGGAACCGCACGTGGCCGTCCGCGATGGCGAACAACGTGTCGTCGTCGCCGAGGCCGACATTGATCCCCGGGTGAAACTTCGTGCCGCGTTGCCGCACGAGGATATTGCCTGCGCGGACCTTCTCGCCGGCGAACTTCTTTACGCCCAAGCGCTTTGCCGCGCTGTCTCTTCCGTTGCGCGAACTCCCGGCCGCTTTCTTGTGTGCCATGACGTGTCTCCTTTACATCGCTATGTCACGGACGCGCAGTTCCGTGTAGGGCTGGCGGTGGCCTTGGGTGCGTGCGTATTTTTTGCGGCGTTTCATCTTGAAAACCCGGATTTTCTTCCGCCGCCCTTGCCGGAGCACCTCGCAGACGACTTTGGCGCCCCTTAGGGATTCCGGATCAACCACGAGGGCGTCGTCGCTTGCCAGCAGACAGACCTTATCCAATTCGACGGTGTCGCCTATGAGAGCGTCGATCTTCTCGACGCGAACGACGTCCCCGGGCGAGACTCTTAGTTGTTTTCCACCAGCAGTCACAACGGCATACATTTTGGGTCTCCATCATCGTGCCTTGATCGGCGTAAATAATCACCACCCGGGAGTTCTTCGTGCAGCAAACGCCGTTGCGGCGTCCCGCAGCTCCGCGCACGCGGACAACGAAGCCAGGTAGCTCGACTTGGCATTCCTCGGCGAAGGCACGTTTTCCGTGACGGTGCGCAATCGGCCGAACGCCCCGTCGACGACTATCTCGTGGCTATTCACCGTGGCGGCAGGGTCGGCAATGATCTGGACGCGGGTTTCGTCCGGCCCAATGCCCGCCAGACTGATTGTTGCAGCGACATTTACGTTTTTGGGAAAAGCCTTGATGGCTTCCGCGGCCGTACCTTCAAACACGACACGCGGTTCGGTCAATCCGTCGACGTCAATGCTGTGTTCGACGAGATACGGGGCGCCGGCCAATCCTTTCGGCGGCTTCCGCGTCGTCAACGTCACGCTTCTTAATCCGGCTTCCTGCGCGGCCCGAATGCCGTCCAACCCGCATATCGCGCCGGACGGAATGGTCAGGGCGATATCGGCTTCCCTGGCGCGCACGAACAGCTCGGGATCCTCTACAAGACCGCCGACACTCACAATCAAACAGTCTGTGCCGTGCTTGATGGCGGCCTCGACCACTTCTTTCACAGCGTCGGCAGCCGCGCACTCGATGAGATAGTCCACGGCGGCCGCGTTCTCGTCAAGGCTGCAAATTGCAGCGTCCATGTCGAAGGTCCGAAGCAGCACGACGGCCTTGCCGCGCGCGATGTCGGTGACGGCGGCGATCTCCGCCGGGATATCGCCTTCCTTAACAGCAATGCACAAGTCGGTTGCGATGTTGCCGCACCCAACCAACCCCACCTTCATCTTGGGCATGATCAAGCCGCCCTCACAACAAAAAAGCTTACGGTCTCCCATCCGTTGCAGAAACCGAAGCTTTCCTCTTCCGCGCCCGAAAGCAATCGCGGTTCTTACAGTACGTGCCGCTCGCGAACGCCGCCCGCTTTCTTCCGTCTACGCATGTCGCGCCTCGACCCCCACCGTTGGCCGGGGGCTAACCGGCACAACAACAAAATAGCATAGGAATCCGACCCAAGTCAAACGGTGAAGCACCGAATTGCGGGTGGCGGAGCGGCTGGGCTATCCGTTCAGTGCCGCGCTGACTTTGTCAAGGAGCACCGCGGTCAGGTAGGGCTTCTGAATGAAGGACAAACGAGGCTCTTCGGCGAACCGTTCTGTTGCATGTTGCTCGGTATAACCGCTGGAGAGGATCACGGGGACGTCGGGCCGGATGCGCCGCAGTTCCTGGAACGTCTCTTTCCCATCCATACGAGGCATCGTCATGTCCAGCAGTACGGCGCTGATCCGCTCGGCGTCGTTCTTAAACCGTTCGACGGCCTCGAGTCCGTCGTTTGCCGTCAATACCGTGAGGCCGGCTCGTTCGAGCGCCTTTCGGGCCACTTGGCGCACAACCTCTTCGTCGTCTACCACGAGGACGGTGCCCTTGATCGCGTTCCAGCGGTCTCCGGGCAGGGCCGGCGGACGCGTCGGGGCTTGGCTCGAACTGGGAAACAGGACGCGGAACGTTGTGCCTGCCCCGGGTTTCGTTTTGATCTCGATGGTTCCTCTGTGGGCTCGGATAATTCCGAGGACGGCCGCCAGCCCCAGGCCGCGCCCCGCAAACTTCGTGGTGAAGAACGGGTCGAAGATGCGCGTCCGTGTTTGGGCGCTCATGCCGCAACCGGTGTCGACCACCTCGAGGTAGACATACTCTCCTTCGGGCAGATTGTCGCCGAGCCCGGTACCACTCAAGTAAGCCCGGTCGGCCTGAATGCTGCCGGTCCGCACCCGAACCACGCCGTTCTGGTCGCCGATGGCTTCCGAGGCGTTTGTAATCAAGTTCATGGTGACCTGGCGCAACTGCCCGGGGTCCACCTCGATGGGCGAGAGACCTGAGGCGAACTCGCAGCGCAACTCGACTTTCTTGGATATGGAGATCCGCAGCAGGTGGCTCATTTCCTCGACCATTCTGGAAATGTCGACAACCTGAAGGGCAAACGGACCCTTCCCCGAATACGCCAACATCTGATTGGTGAGTTCCGAGCCGCGCAGCGCCGCGCTCTGAATCTGTTCGAGGAATTGGCGTAACGGCGAGTCCTGGGCAAGTTCCTTGAGCATAAGATCCGAGTTGCCGAGGATTGCCACGAGGAGGTTGTTGAAATCGTGGGCGATTCCTCCGGCCAACACGCCCAGACTCTCGAGTTTCTGCGCGTGTTGCACCTGGGATTCCATATGGCGTCGTTCTTCTTCTGCGCGTTCAAGTTCGTGCGCCTCGATAGCCAACGCGACGAAACCGACGACGGACGCCGCGAAATCCTTGTCCGCGCGGTCCCATGTCCGGGGTTTGGAGGCGCTGACATGCTGTACGATGCCGGTGGTTTTCCCTTCCATTCGGATCGGTGCATCGAGGACGGAGATGGCCCCCGGGTAAAACAGTACGCTGTCGGCAAACGGGCCCACGCGGAGGTCGGCGTTCACGTTGTCAATGGCAAGAATCCGCTCATGTTCGAGGGCACTCATATAGGCAGGGTAGCTCGCGGCCTCGAAGGCGCCGCCATCGAAATGAGCATTCAACGCGCGTTCGTATCGTTTAAGGCATTCGAGGAGATCCCCTTCTTGGTTGAACAGCCAGATACTGACGCGGTCGACTTCGAGTGTGTGCGCCGCGGTCTCCGTGATTTCCTCGAATGCGGCGTCGAGATTGCCGCCGTAGAGGGTCTTGCTGCGCGCCAATTGGACGAGCACTTTGTTTTGCCGTTCCTCGCGCTGATGGAGTCGGATTTCTTTTGTCATGCGGCCGATTTCGGCCTCTTGCTCGGCGAGGAGTTGCTCTTTGGGATCGGGGAGTATCCGCAGGGTCATCGAGGCGGGCCGCGTCGAAGGCACCAGATCGCGGTTGATGGCAATTACCCGAAACGTGTAGTCGCCCACGGGCAGGTTGCTGTAGCGGACCCAGTTCTGCCACGTATCCTGCCACTGGGTGTCGTAACCCTCGAGGATATAGCGGTAGCGCATTTGCCGGGTGGCCAGACTCACGCCGTGATACGAGATGGTTACTAGGTGCGCCTGAGTGGTGATCAACTCCAAATCAGTCGGATGCGGATACTCGCGGTCTGCGACGGCGGCTCGAATCTCAATTCGGGCCGGGCGCGTAGCCCTCGGCCGGTAGCGTATAATCCCGCGGTAGGTGCCGATAATCATCGAACCGTCCGTCTGCGGCACAAGGCCGGTCACGCTATTGGAGGGCAGGCCGTCTTCGGAGGTCAGGCGCTGAAAACAGTCGCCGTTGTATCGTTGCAGGCCGACGCTGTGCGAGCCGAACCAAAGCTGTCCGGAGGCGTCTTTTGCGGCGCATTGGTGCATGGGGCGGGGGAGGCCGTGTTCGGATCCATAGGAGATGAATCGCCGGCCGTCAAAACGGCACAATCCTTCCCGTGTGCCGAACCAGAGATGGCCGTTGCTGTCCTCGACCAGGGACTTGATCCAGGTTCCCGGCAGACCCTCCTTCTCGGTGTAGGCCACCAGCTTGCCGTCCTCATAGTGGGCCAGCCCGCCGCCTTCCCAGCCGCCGAGCCATATTCGGCCGCGGCTGTCCTCGCAGACCCGAGAGATCTCGCGCAACGGCGTGGGTACGGCCTCGAACCACTCGTCCGTGAACCGGCAGAGGTAGCCGTCGAGGCCGGAGGTGGCCCAGATCGTACCGTCGCGGCTCTCGAGCAGGCCGAATATCATATCGCTGGGTAATCCGTCGTCGGGTCCAAAACGCTTGCCCTGATTGCGCCAGACGGCCTCGGGAGAGTCATAACGGTGAAGTCCGTCGCCGATAGTGCCGATCCAGAACCGACCTTGGCTGTCCTCGAGGATACCGTGGATGCGCTTGTCGAAAGTCCGGCGCCGTTGTTGGCCCTGGTCGAGACAGCACAGGTCGCATTCATTGCCGAACCAGAGCCGCCCTTGGCGGTCCTGGATCAGGACGTAGGAAACGGGTTCCTCGGTAAGAATTTCAATTGTCTCGCGGTCGAACCGGGTAATGCCGGACTGGCTGTGCGCGAACCACAACAACCCTTCGGCGTCCTCGACAATCGCGTTGACGCGGTTATCGAGCAACCCGGTTTGGGCACTGTAGTTTACGAACGGACCACCTTCTTTCTCGAGACACGACACGCCGCCGCCCCAGGTTGCGAACCACAGCCAGCCTTCCCGATCCTCGAGTATGGCCACCACGTCGTTCGCACAGAGGCCGTCCGCTTCGGAGTAGGTCGTGAAATGGCCGTTGTCGAGACAGGCGACGCCCCCGCGCCACGTCCCAAACCACATACGCCCTTTGTTGTCTTCCGTTATCGAGAGGACATGGGTGTCGGGCAGGCCGTCGGCGGTCGAGTAGGTCGTGAAACGGCCGTTGTCATAGCACGATACGCCGCCGCCCGAAGTGCCTATCCACACGCGCCCTTGACAATCGCAGTACAGCGCTCGGATTGCGTTGCTTGCGAGGCCGTCTTGCGTTGTGTAGGTGACGAAACGGTCGCCATCGAGACACAGGATCCCTTTCGTCCACATGCCGAACCAGATCCGGCCGTCGCGATCTTCGTCGATCGCTTCGACGATGTCTTCCTGCAAGCTACTGGGAACGGCGGACGTGCTGAATCGGCCGTTACTGTAGAAGGAAACGCCGCCCCACGTGCCGAACCAGAGACGCCCTTGGCGGTCTTCATGAATGGCGCGCACCGTGTTTGTGGGCGCGCCTTCACTCGCCGAGAACGTGGCGAACTCGCTGCCGTCGTAGCGGCAGAGTCCGGCCTCCGCGCCCATCCAGAGATAGCCCTCCCGGTCTTGCAGCAGCCATGTGACCCCGCCGGGAAGGCCGTCAATGATGTTGTAGCATCGCCAGGTGCCTGGCGCCCTCCCTACTATCTCGACGGTATTCGCCGGGTCTTGCGGCTTCTCTCCCATTCCTCGTTGACCCTTTGGCTGTTCTTGCGTTCGTATCGAGAGCCTTTTCGTGGTCGGGTCTCCCGGTACGCCGCCCCTCTTGGCGGATTAGTAAGGGTAGCACGCCGCGCCCCCGGCGTGCAATTCAAAAACGTGATCGGGGGTTCTTGCAGCAGTCCCAGGATCCCTGTTTAGCACACATAATGCAGGTGGCTTGGATGAGGAGCGCTCATGTATTTAAGCCACGGTGCTTGCGCAAACCCACAAGCCTACCAGAAGGTGCGGGGAGGGGCCCCGTACGTGTCTGTAGCTCATGAAGGTAGCGCTACTCGCCGCGACAGGCTGCCCTATGCGTGCTCAAATCGTTTTAGCGTCGCCGGGTCGACCTGCCTCGCTTGGCGGCCGTAGCGGAGGCGAGCATAGCTGACGTACCATGTAGCCAGTTGCGCGGCGACGCGCTTGTCCGGCAACTCCGAAACAATGCGTTCGGCGAACTGGTGGAGGGTCTCGCTGGGTCTTCGGACAAGTCCGCATTTCCGAAGCCGTTTGTCCATTTTGGCTAGCAGCGCCCGTAGGGCGGCGGCTGCCGGGTCGGGCCTTGGCCTCTTGGCTCTTATCCGTCGGCATTTCGTGGCAATCAACACAGTCGCGGCCGCCACGACGGCGCACGCGGCGGCAAGCCCGGGCAGCGTTCCCAAGACGAAACGCCCCGCCATGACGACGCCTCGTCGGCACATCGCCACGACGCCCCGGATACCGTACCTGAGAAAAGCGAGCCGGACCTGGGCGACACGGAATCGGACATAGTCCCAGAGTTGCGAAAGCGTGCCGCGCGGCACGGCGGCAGGCACACCGTCCGGCGGCGTCGCCTCGACGATGCCCCATCCCCGCTCCTCGTCATACGCCTCGACCCAAGCATGCGCGTCGGCGTTTCGCGCCACCCAATAGTCGCCGTAGGAGTTTCTGCTGGTGGGGACGAAACCGGTGACGTATCGGGCCGGCACGCCGCCTAGACGGAGCAGCACAGCCGCAGCCGTTGCAAAGTATTCGCAATGTGCCCCGGGGCTTTCGAAGAGGAAATGGGCCAAGGGGTCTGCGCCTCGGGGCACCGTTATGCCGAGATTGTACGTATAGTTTCCTTTGAGATGACGCGCAACGGCGGCGATCTTGCCCCGGGTTGTTGCACGATCCCGTTGTAAGTCTCGGGCGAGCGTCTTGATTCGCTCGTCGAGGTCGGCAGGGACGGCGGTGTAGCGTCGGCTCAGTGCGTCCGAGAGCGGCGCGGTCTCGAAGTGGCCACGGATAGTGTCCGGAACCGGCGTCAGGCAAGCGTAATCTACGCCCATGGCCGATTCCTCTGTTTTGACTACGGCGTTGTCATTGCTCTGCAACGAGTCGACAGGTACGCGGACGACGGCGGTCTCGAGAGACATGAACAACAGCGGGGACGATAGCGAGGCCGGCCAGACGGTGATACGATTCCATCCTCTTGCATCGACGTTCTCGAGTATGAACGCGTTCCTCCGCCCGGCAGGGTCGGAGTGATCGAGCATGGGCGGCGCGCTCGGCTCGAGGGTCGCCCACGTGCCGTTCGATACCCACTCGGGACGCCGCCGGATCGCGTTCACGCGGTACTCGTCGAGGACTTGTCCGCGTAGGTAGCCCGGCGCGTGGTCGCTCTCGATGCGGAGGGCGATGCCCTCGGAGGATTTCAGTTGCCTTACGCTGGTGAGTTCGGTCTTGTGCGACAATCCCGTTTGCTGCCTCGGTGTTACAAGCTTAAAGAAAAGGACATCGAGTTCGTTCTCGTGAAGTCGGACTTGCCAACTTGCGATGGTCCCGATTCCCAAGGCTAAGGCCGCTAGGACGGCGTTCTGGACATGTCGCGCCGCGCCGCCGCGCGTCGTGCGCGCAACACGGAACCGTCGGGAAACCGCCAGGTAGGCGGCCAGAGCCGCCGCGAATACGGCGATCAATACGTGGTAGGCCACTTGGTTGTAAAGAAGAATGGCACTCGCACATGTAACCGCCGCGACGGAGCAAAAGGAAACC
>DUZM01000053.1 GCA_013349485.1 Candidatus Hydrogenedentota bacterium
AGCGGCGGCGGTTCTTCAGCCGGGGGAACGCGTCGTAGTGCACACGGGGGTGTATCGCGAATGGGTCAAACCCGCCCGGGGCGGCGCGGGTCCGGACGCCATGATCTCGTATGAGGCCGCGCCGGGGGAGCAGGTGGTGGTTCTCGGTTCCGATCCGTGGACGCCGGACTGGCAGCCGAGTCTCTACTACACGCTCGGAGCAAAGGCCGCGACTTGGCAGGCCGAAATCCCGAACACGTTGTTTGAGGGGGCCAACCCCTTCGCGCTGCAGAATTTGAGCCGGCAGAGCGATCAGGAGACTTGGTTACAGTTTCCGAGCTTCGAATTGCGGCGCGGCCAGATCTTCATTGACGGTACCCAACTGATCCAGGTCAGCGACTTCGAACAGTTGGGGGAAGCGCCGGCAGCCTTTTGGGTCGAGGACAACGGGGCCGTTGTCCACGTTCGTCTGGCGGACGACGGCGCCCCGGCCGATCACGCCTTCGAAATCACGACGCGCGAACAGTTGTTCGCGCCGAAAGAACCGTTCCTCGGCTATATCCGCGTGAAGGGCTTCTCCCTGTTGCGGTGCGGCAACGGCGTGCCGATTCCGCCGCCGCAGCGGGGCCTGCTGAGTACGACGTTAGGCCACCACTGGATCATCGAGGAGTGCGAGATCGGATACGCCAACGCCATCGGCATAGATATTGCCGCGCAGACGTGGTTTTACACCATCGACCAGGCGGTCGCAGGCTATCACATCATCCGGCGCAACGTGTTCCTCCGCACGGGATGCACTGCGTGCCTATGGCTTGACAACGGCATCAAGAACACCCGCGTTACACAGAACCTATTTGCGAACACGAAGAACGTGGGCAATTTCGGCGCGGTCTTCTTCGAACTGCACGAAACCCATAACCTTATCGACAACAACATCATCATCGGCGCCGAAGGCAACGGGTTCTACGAACACGATGCGGAGAAACTGGTCTTACTAGAGAATCTGATCGCTAACGGCACCGGGAGCGCGGTGCTGCTGCGGCCGGGCGACCCGGCCCGGGGCCGCGGCCGCGGTTTTGACCAGGGGTACCGTGTCTTCGGCAATGTCCTGACGGGATTCTCGCGATACATCGCGACGCCGAACCGAACAGTTCAGTCCGACTACAACCTTTTCGGCACACGTGCATGCGGCGAGCATGACGAGCCGTTCCTGGATAGCGCCGGATTGAGTCAGCCCGGCTCGCCTATGGAACTGGATGCGTGGCGGGCCATCGGCTATGACGCCCACTCGGTGTCGGCCCCAATCGAGGCCACATTCGATGAGGACACGTTGACGTTGTCCTTGAAGGCGGAGGGACTCGAGCGATTACCCGTGTTCGACCGGTTTCCCGAGACTTTCGCGGAACTGGCGGCGACGGCGGACCTGTTGACGTGTGATTTCCTTGGACGGCCGCGCATAGCCGGCGCGTTCTCCGTGGGGCCGCTGCTCGAAATACCTCTCGACGGTACGCCAGTCAGCGTGGATCCGCGCCGAATGACGGGCCACGAGGCCTGGGTAAACGTACCCAAGCGGACGCATGCGCCGATGCGATACATCGCCAAGCTGCCGGCGCCCCGCGAGTTCGACGAAGGCTTCGAAGACCACATTGTGGGCGCGGCCCCGAGGAACGCCGCGGTGTACGGCACACAGAACGGCGCCGTGGTCGCGGTGACCGACGAAACGGCCGCAGCCGGACATCATTGCCTCAAGATGGCCGGTGTGGCTCGGCCGGAAATGCGCTGGGAACCGGAAGCGGCCTACCGGCCGTATCTCCGCGACTGCGTTGCGATATGCAGCTTTGATATGCGCCTCGAGGCCGGCGCGGTTTTGCGGCACGACTGGCGGGCTGACAGAGGGCCGCAACGCGCGGGTCCGAGCGTAGTGTTCGACGCTCAAGGAAACGTGCTTGTCGGCGGTCAGCAGCTCATCAAGGCGCCGCGCAGCACATGGTTCCACGTCGAGATCGAATGCGAAGTAGCTGAAAAGCCTGCCGGGATTTTCGTCTTGACGGTCACGCTACCGGGCCAGGAACGGAGACGATTCGAGCAACTCGCGTGCGAAACAAAGCGCTTCAACTTCTTCGACGGCGCCTGGTTTCTCATGCAGTCGGGTGCCCCGACGAAGTTGTATCTGGATAACATCCGGATAAGGGGCAAGTAGCCGCCGTTCCGGGAAGGCTTCCGTTGCACTCCCAGGATGTGAAACCGGCGGCTTCAGCGATACAGACGGTTGTCTATCGACTCAAGTGAAGAATTACCCGAGATTGTCAATTGACTGGCGGGGGCACTTGACTTACAGGGACGTATCCGAGTAGCATCGCAAATGTAATTACAGTCCTTCCTTGGGGGGATGGCGTGCCTGGATCTTGGCGAAACGAAACGAGAGGATTACGTGTGTCTAGACGTGTCTGGATGTGCGCGGTTTGGGCGTTTGTTTGGATCGCGTATGCTTTGTCCGCGGCCGGGGCGCCGACGGGATTCGTCATGCTCGAGATGAGTGACGGCGTTCGGCTCGCAACGGATTACTACCTTCCCGAGGGCGAAGGGCCGTGGCCGGTCGCGTTGACGCGCAGTACGTACGGGCGTGCGGGTGTTGTCCACGGTGTGAACCCGGATTTCGCGGTTGTGGTGCAGGATGTTCGCGGCCGGTATGACAGCGAAGGCGTGTTTGAGCCTTTTGCGAACGACGGCTGGGGCGAAAACCAGGACGGCGCGGAAACCGTAGCTTGGATTCTCGATCAGCCGTGGTGTAACGGCAAGGTCGGCACGTTCGGCGGTTCTGCGTTGGGCATCACACAAACCTTACTTGGGCCGGCTACTCAGGAAGTTACGTGCCAGGTGATGGAAGTGGCGGCATCCAATTTCTACGGGCAACTCAGCTATCAAGGCGGGGTGCTCCGGAAATCGCTGTGCGAAGGTTGGTTGTTTGTGGTCGGCGTGCCGGCATATATCGAC
Source organism: Candidatus Hydrogenedentota bacterium (assembly GCA_013349485.1). Lineage (GTDB taxonomy): Bacteria > Hydrogenedentota > Hydrogenedentia > Hydrogenedentales > SLHB01 > DUZN01. The sequence goes on from DUZM01000053.1 coordinate 2,974, forward strand.
GTGTGGAAGGCCCACCCGAGCGCCGACACGTTCTGGACCTACTACGACGCGGAGGCGCTTGCCCCCGACGTGACGGCGCCGGGATTGCATGTCGGCGGTTGGTGGGACATTTTTCAGAAGGGTACGATCGACAACTTTGTCGCACGACAATACGACGGCGGCGCCGGGGCCAAAGGAAACCAGAAACTGCTGATCCGCGCGACGTGTCACGGCCCGTTTCTGCCGGACATGCCGTTCACACTCGCGCCGAATTTCGAAGACGTGCGCGTCACGCCGTATCGCCAGGCGTTTATGGATTACTGGCTCGGGGGCATCGACAACGGCATCATGGATGAGCCGCCGGTGACCTATTATGTTGTGGGCGATGACACGGTCCACGACGGCCCGGGCTGGGAATGGCGAACGGCAGAACACTGGCCGCCGTTTCCGCCGGTTTACACTGAGTATTACTTACACGCGAACGGCACGCTGAGCACTGACCCGCCGGTTGCCTACACCGGAAGCGCAACATTCACGTACGATCCGGCGGATCCATGCCCGACATGGGGCGGGCCGAACCTCCTGGGCGAGTGGGCGGGATACACGCTGAAATGGGGGCCCTATGACCAGAGAGAAGTGAGCGGCCGTGACGATGTAGTCAGTTTCGCGACGGCGCCGCTGTCTGAACCGGTCGAGGTAACGGGTCAGGTGTCGGCGAAGCTGTATGTATCGTCCACGGCCCTTGATACCGATTTCACGGCGAAGTTGGTTGACATTTACCCGGACGGTCGTGAACTGCTTATGCTTGACGGGATCGAACGCGTGAAATACCGCGACGGGTTTGTGGAACCAGCGGCCCCGCTGGCGCCGGAGGACATTGTCGAGGTAACCGTCGACCTTTGGTACATCAGCCTCATTTTCAATGTGGGGCACCGCATCGGGGTACAGATATCCAGCAGCAACTATCCCCGGTTCGAGGTGAATCCGAATACGGGCGAAGACTTCCCCGGTACAGCGCTTCAAATCGCTGACAACACCGTTCATGCATCCACCGCGCACCCGAGCGCGCTGATCCTCCCCGTCCGCAATCCTCTTCGCGACAGCGATGAGGACGGATTGACGGACGAGTTCGAGTGGGACGAGGACCTGCGTTTTGACGATCCGGACACCGACGGCGATGGATTGCCCGACGGCTGGGAAGTGGCCCATGAGCTCGATCCAGGAAGTGCGGACGGTGACAACGGGGCTGAGGGCGACCCTGACGAGGACGGCTTCAGCAATGCCGATGAGTACGAGAACGGCACGGATCCGCGAGTTCCGGATGATCCGGGAAGCGTCGTGGATTTCCCGGATCCTGCCCTCGAGGCGGCCGTGCGCGCCGCTATCGGGAAACTTGAAGGCGACATTTTCGACAGAGACCTTGCAGGTTCAGGCTTCATCACGCTCGCAGCGACCTCGGCAGGCATATGCGACCTCTCGGGGCTGGAATACTGCACGGACCTCGGTTCGCTGAATCTGTCCAACAACGAGATAACCGACCTTGGTGCCCTTGTGTACCTCACGAACCTGAAATTCCTTTGGCTCAACGACAACGCCATCGTCGGTATCGAACCGTTGCTGCGCAACAGCGGCCTCGCCCTTGGCGACTACCTGATCCTGACCGGCAACCCGCTGAGTCAAAACGCCTTATGCGAAGACATCCCGATGCTGGCCAGTCGCGGCGTGACGGTCGAATACGATGGCGAGTGCCTGGCGGGCGGGGAGGGCGAAGGCGAAGGCGAAGGCGAGAGTGAAGGCGAAGGCGAGAGTGAAGGCGAAGGCGAGGGCGAAGGCGAAGGCGAAGGCGAGAGTGAAGGCGAAGGTGAAGGCGAGAGTGAAGGCGAAGGCGAGGGTGAGGGTGAAGGCGAAGGCGAGGGCGAAGGCGAAGGCGAGAGTGAAGGCGAAGGTGAAGGCGAGAGTGAAGGCGAGGGTGAGGGTGAAGGCGAAGGTGAAGGGTCTCCAATTGCTGTGGGATGCGGGCCGTTGGACGGTTACGTCCAAAGGATGTGTCTTCAGATAATGGAAGGGGATCTGCTGGCAATAGTCTTGCTGTTTTTCGCCCTGTCCGTTGCGGGACACAAGAAAGCTGCCCTAAGGGGGTAATCGATGACTGCACACCGACGGTATTTGCGACTGCTGTTTCTCTTGACGTTGGTGCTGGCGCCGACAGCCTATTCGGTTGGGCCACAGACCGTTATGGTCGAGATGACTGATGGAACCAAACTCGCCACCGATTACTATGTCCCCGAGGAGGGCGGCCCGGCGTTTCCGGTGATTCTCGCCCGGAGTACGTACGGGCGCGCGCTGGGCATGAAAGATGGGGAGCGCTTTAACGGCGGCGGCTACGCATTCGTGATTCAGGACGTGCGCGGCATGGGGGCTAGCGAAGGCGAGAAGAACGTGTTCTACGCCGAGGGTTGGCGCGAGAGCCAACACGACGGCGCCGATACGGTGGCGTGGATCAAGGCCCAGGAATGGTGCAACGGCAAGATCGGCACGTACGGCGGGTCGGCCCTGGGCATGACGCAGGTGCTTCTGGCGCCGGCCACGCGAGACGTGGTGTTTCAGTTCATCGAGGTGGCACCGTCAAGCTGGTACGGGCAAGTGGCCTACCAGGGCGGCGTCTTCCGAAAGAGTCCCATGGAGGGCTGGTTGACCCTGATCGGGCAGCCGCACGTCATCGACTTATACAAAAGCCATCCAACCTGCGACGCGTTCTGGACGTACTATAACGCCGAATCGAAAGCCCCGGACATCACGGCGGCGGCGTTGCACGTCGGCGGGTGGTACGACATTTTTCAGCAGGGCACGATCAATAACTTTGTTTCGCGGCAGAACAACGGCGGCCCCGGCGCGAAAGGTAATCAGAAACTCATTATGAAGTGGTCGCCCCACGGCCCGGACGTAACTCCGGATTATACGCACAATGAGAACCGGTTCGATCTCCGCGTATCCCATCAGCGGGATGCCTTGTTAGACGCGTGGCTGAAAGGCAACACGGCCGCCATCGCGGACATGCCGACGGTTTGGTACTACACGCTGGGCGATGACGCGCCCGGCGCACCCGGTATGGAATGGCGCACGGCCGACGGATGGCCACCGTTTCCCACTGTCGACACGCCGTATTTCTTGGGCAGCGACGGGCGCCTGACGCCGGACTTGACCCAGGCGGCGGCCGGCTCGCGCTCGTTTACCTACGACCCAGCGAATCCCTTTCCCACGCACGGTGGCGCGAATCTGCTGCCGACGTTGCCGTCGGGGCCCTTCGATCAACGGAAGGGGAACGAGGGCCGCAACGACGTACTGAAATTCGCAACCGAGCCGCTCGTGCAACCGGTTGAAGCGACGGGCCGCGTCCGTGCACGGCTCTACGTGTCGTCCGATGCGCCGGACACGGATTTCACGGCCAAACTGATCGATGTGTTTCCGCAAGGCGACGAACGTGAAATTCTTGTTCTAGACAACATTCAACGGGTCAAGTATCGCAACGGCTTCGAGGAACCCGCGCCGTTGTTGACGTCTGCGGACGAGGTCGTCGAGGTCGAGATCGACCTTTGGAGCATAAGCTGGGTCTTCAACACCGGACACCAGATAGGCCTGCAGATTTCGAGCAGCAACTACCCCCGGTTCGACAAAAATCCGAACACCGGCGACGACTTCCCAAGCGAAGACAACCTGCGCGTCGCGAACAACACGGTTCACTCCGGTAAAACCCATCCCAGCGCGCTGCTGCTGCCGCTCCGGGATCTCAGTGCCGATGACGACGGCAACGGACTCACCGTCCTCGAGGAGTGGGCCGCGGCCGGGAAGGCCGAGCAGGCGGACGCAGAATAGGCGGTCAACACAGCGTCAGGAGTCAGAATGTCTTCAGCCACCAGTTCCTAGCCCGTACAAATCACAGGCAGTCTACTGCAGCGCCGCATCTACGTACAATTACTGCGTTGCGCTCTGTCGGCCTGCTCGACGTACTGCATAGTACGCCTGCGCGGGCCTCGGTCGCGCGCCTTGTACTTGCAGGCATCTGCATCGCTTCGCTACAGTCGCCTGTGATTTGCCCGGGCCAGCTCTTCTTCCAGCGCTTCACGTCTTCCCTGGCGCAACTGCCAGTTTGGCAGTATGCGCGGCCAAGCTCCTGGGGTTCCGTCTTCCGGCGTTTTGCTTTCTGTCTTGCGTGTTCTCCTCGTGCCGACACGCTCTGGTGAAAGGAAGCACCGCACGGTGCTACAATGACGATGCGCCGAGGCCGGGGGTGCGTGTGAGCCTCGCCGCACGGCGCGGCTGGAAACGAGCGATGCGAACGGAATTCACCAAGCTGCTGAAACAGCTCCGCAAGAATTTCCCGGGTGCGGATCTGGATATTGTCCGGCAGGCGTACCGCGTCGCCAACAAGGCGCACCAAGGACAGAAACGTCTCACGGGCGACGCGTATATTACCCACGGTATAGCGGTGGCGCGGATTCTCGCCGGTCTGGGCCTTGACCTTACCACCATCGCGGCAGGCTTGCTGCACGATGTGCTCGAGGACACCGGCGTTACGCGCCAAGAACTCGTGGCGCAATTCGACGAAGAGATGGCGGCGTTGGTGGACGGCGTGACGAAAATCGGCGCCTTGGCCATGCCTTCTTCGAAGAGCGCCGGGATCTCTTCCGATGAGCGCAAGCAGGCCGAAAACCTTCGCAAAATGCTTATTGCGACGGCGCGCGACGCCCGCGTCATTCTGATCAAACTCGCTGATCGGCTCCACAACATGCGTACAATCGAGGTCTTGGATGCGGAACGCATCAAGCGGATTTCGCGGGAAACGTTAGACATCTACGCCCCGCTCGCCCACCGGCTGGGCATCGCCCGGTGGCGGTGGGAACTCGAGGATCACGCGTTTCATCATCTCGAGCCCGAGGAGTACAAACGCATGGCGCGGCTCGTGGCCATGAAACGGAACGAACGCGAGAAGTGGCTCAAAGAAACCGTTGCGTTTCTCGAGGCGCGGCTGGCCGAGGCCGAGGTCGACGCCCACGTCATCGGCCGCCCGAAACACCTGTTCAGCATCCATCAGAAAATGGTGCAGCAGGTCAAGGATTTCGACGAGGTCATGGACGTGCTTGCGGTGCGCATCATCGCTCAGACGGTGTCGGGCTGCTACAACGCGCTCGGCGTCGTACACCACCTGTGGACGCCGGTGCCCGGCCGGTTCAAAGACTACATCGCCATGCCCAAGATCAATATGTATCAGTCCATCCACACAACCGTTATGCGCGAGACGGGCATGGCGCTCGAAGTGCAGATCCGAACCGAGGAGATGGATCGCACCGCCCGCGAAGGCATCGCGGCGCATTGGATATACAAGTCCGGACGGGAGCGTGCCGACGGCAAGCTCGACGGGCAACTTAAGTGGCTGCGGCAAATGTACGAGTGGCTGAAAGACACCCACGCGCCCGAGGAGGTGCTCGACAACGTCCGGCGCGACTTTCGCTCGACGGAGGTCTACGTGTTTACGCCGAAAGGCGAGGTGAAGGAACTCGGTGCGGGCGCCACGCCGCTCGATTTCGCCTATTTGATCCACTCGGACGTTGGGCACCATTGCATCGGCGCCCGCGTGAACGGGCGCATGGTGCCGCTTCGGTACAACCTTCAAACCGGCGATGTGGTCGAGATTCTTACGTCCAAGAGCCAAACGCCGCATCGAGACTGGATCGACATCGTGGTAACGGGCCGGGCGCGCTCGCGCATTCGACAGAAACTCCGCGAGCTCGGCGAAATCGAGACGGCGGGCGCCAAGACTGCAGCGCCAAAGCCGCCCCAACGGCCCGCGCGCGTCACAAAACCGGCCGTGCGCCATGTCGACGAGGCCACGCGCCACAGACTTATCCGCGTCGAGGGCGCCAAAGGCGTGGCCGTCCAGTTCGCAAAATGTTGTACGCCGATGCCCGGGCATCCGGTGGTCGGCTACGTCACAAAAACGCCCGGGATTACGATTCACCGCGTCGCGTGCAGAACCCTGGCCAACAACCGACGGGACCAGAGCCGGCTTATCCAGGCGTCCTGGGAAGGCGAAGGGCACTTCGAGACGGGGATGCGCGTCGTCATCGGCCAACGTCCCAACGTGCTTGCCGATATCACCAATGCCATCCGCCCCATGAACATCAACATCAACAAGGCGCAATTTCGGCCGAAGGAAGACGGTAAAAGCTTCTTCGATTTCGTGTTCGAGGCGCAAGACGAATCGAGCATCGACCGTGTGGCCCGCACGTTGCGAACCGTCGCGGGCGTCACCGACGTAACCACCCTATCCGTGAGCGAAGTCGCCGGACCCAATTAAACCCACATAATGCAATTGAACGCGGCGAATAGCGCCAGTCTATTGAGCCACAGACACTTGCGAAAACCCTCGCCGTACCTTCTGGTATGCCTGCGGATTTCCGCAAGCACTGTTAACTCAATATCTTGGCGCTCTTCATGCACGCCGACTGCATTATGTGGGTTAAACATGATTTCATCACGGCGATTCGACGCCTAGCTCCGGGCACTAACCAGTAGAATAGGCGCGGCTGGGGCCGCCTCCTACTCCACTAATTTGACAGCGGACGGGGGTGCTTTCAACAAAGGCGTCGAGGGGACTGACGTTGCCGACGCGACGTGTGATACCGTGAGTGTAATGGCGAGTGTCGTCAGTAATCTTCCTTCACATGCTATCGGGAAGAGTATGCTTGCCGAATGCCCTCATGTTCTTCGCATCGGCGGCGTCCCGATGATCGAAAGGAACGACCGAATGCATTCAAAGCCTAGAACAGCATCTCTTCAGTAGACCTCGACCTGGGCCGGGTCGACCAGGTTATCGGCGATGGCTTGGATGAACTGCGGAGAGTATTTGCTGAAATTGGCGCCGGCCGCGTTGCGCGTCATAGAGATGACGAGTCTGTTGTCAGGGTCAACGAGAAACGCGGCGGACGAGCCGGCGCCGTGTCCGAACGTGCGCTTGCTGAGTCCTTTGGCCTCCATGAAGATTATGCCGACGCCCCACTTGAGGTCGGTATGGGGCCCGAGGATGTTCGTAAGCGGCCTGGGGAGCATTTTCTCGAAGGTTTCTTCCGAGAAGAATTGCATGTCGCCGTAGGCCCCGCGATTGAGGAGCATCTGGCCGACCTTGGCCATGTCCATGGGAATGCTGCGGGCGCCGCCGGCAGTGTCGGTGACGTCGGTATGGGCGCATCCCAACGGTGTGAACAAATGGTTCATGTAGAACTGCGGGATGGCTTCGCCGGTTACCGACTCGATCACTTTCCCGGCGAGGGCATATCCTGCACCGGTGTAAAGGTGCTCGGCGCCGACGCTGATGAAGGGGTAGGAGGCGGCCAAGGCCTCCTCGAAATCATTCATGTCATCGCGCCAGTGACCGGTAATGCCGCTGGTATGGTTATAGAGGTGGCGAATGGTTAAGGGCGTCTTGATCTCGATGCCGCGAAGCGGCGGGATGTATTTATCCACCGGTTCGTCGAGGCCGACGAGTCCCTGGTCAACGACCGTCATCATGAGTACGCCTGACAGCAACTTGGTGATCGAGGCCATGTAGCTCTTCGTCGTGAGGGTCATGGGCTTGCCGTCGCGTTCGCCGTAGGCCTTGTGCAGGAAGGCGACGCCGTTGCGCGCGATGCAGACCGCGAACGCCTCGTCGGTGTCGCCGGCCCAGGTGCGCAGCAAGGCATCGAGCTTCTTCTTCGCACCGGGCATCATGCCGGCCTCCTTTGCTGAACCTTTTCGGATCACGGGCGCCGGTGGGCCCTCGATAGGACGCGGGCATAGAAATGCTTCGGGGAATTGCGCTTCGGTGCCGTAGATCTTGCGTTTCAGCCCGACCCACCACTGGCGGTCTACGGACATGGTCGAGTCGGCCGCGGTACGGGGTCCATCGGTTGGCGCCGCTTCGTATAAGCCCGCGAAGAGCGCTCCGCTCTGGGCTGTCCGGCTCAGACTCGTTGAAAACACCATCTTGAGGTACTCGCCCAGTTCCTCCCGGTACGCTGTAGCCACGTCGGAATCAATCCCGTACGTTTCCGGCAAGGTGATTGAGGCCCCGATATCGCTGGTCCACCAGGGGGACAACTGCGCCGTGTCCGGCACGCGGCACAACGTACGGAATCGCCGGAACGGCCGGCCCCGCTCGGGAATGACCTCGACGACGGCCCCGTAGCGGCCCGGCGTCTCGGGTTGAGTCACTTCGCCGTAATCCTTGTCGTAGAACGTGGTTTTCAGGGCGTAGTTGCCGAGGAGTCCTTCCATCACGCGAGGTTTTTCAAAGTCACACTTGGGGAACTGTCCTCCGGTGAAAACGTAGGGCTTGAAGTTGATATCGGCCTGCACGAGCTGCACGGCGCGATCCTTGTCGGCGTCGGCCAGATGGATGCCGGCGATCTGTCGGCCTTCGGCGAAGAGGGCCAGGTTTTCGTAGTGCCCCCCTTTGGGCGCTAGAGGCAGGAGGAGCTTTGCCGTGGGCCGTTTCCCGTCATCGGACAGTGTGCCTGTGGCGAGTACGCGGCCGCCGTCTCTCGCTTCGATGGTCTTTCCGGACAACTCGTCGCAGGCGAGTACGCTGAGGCGGATCTGGACCGGGCCGTAGTACTCGGGCCACACTTTTGCGAGGATGTCTGGGCTGGCCGTGGTAGTCAGTCGAACGTGATGCATGCGGTTGCTGTTGTGTGAGTAGAAAAGAGGATAAAACTGTAGTTGGAACCGGCCCCTGGACGCATCCGAGTCGTTCACAAAGAGCTGGAATCCTATTGCGTCGCCTTGTTTCGGTGGCGCGGCGAAATTAGTCCAAGGCCAGCGAATCTCGAGAAGGTAGCCCGAGTTCGTCCGCGTACGTACGGCCTCGATGGCCAGCTTCTCCTTGGGTTCGGTGAACCGGAAATCGTAGAAATGATGCCGCAATTCGGGCGTTTCAGGGTCGCAGCCTGGCGCGACCGCGGTTTGGTAATAGTCAGGCCCGCCTACCTTCGGCGCCACGAACGCCTCGATCGAATCTTTCTGCCAGAGCCAACCCATGTCCTTACTCTCGACCGGTTCGTCGTCTTGCACTCTGAGGAGAAACAAGAGGCCGCTGTCGTCCCACGCCAAACGGAAACGGGCATCGAAGTCATCGGGCGGCGCCGTAGCGCGATTGACGTGGGTCAAGACATTGACCTGGAACCCTTGGCCGCCCCAATCGGCGGGGTCGCCGTCGACGATGACGCCCTCGAGTTTCGGGATGTCGTACACCAACGAATCATCGGCGGTCTGCGCAGCCGAAACATACAGAAGGAAGGTGAGCGTGCAAAGCAACCACTTGTGCCGTCTTACCGTAGCCATAGATCCTCCTTGCCGTTTCGCGAGCGGCTTCTCATCAACCGTAGTGGACGGATAATATCATAGCACGGCGTCCCGCCCCCGTACAACTTTACAAAAGGTAGGTCTCCACGAATCCAGAGGTTCTAACTGCTTTATTTGTGCTGACGGGGAACGCGGAACGTGGGCTAAGTGCTCGCCTCGCCTTGGGGGCTTATGATGTATCCACAAAAGCATAACAGTCATGTACATCATAGTCAAGACGGTGGGTCTTCTTCAACTTGTCGATGGCTTCGAGTCCGGCCACTGTGTGGGGGCTCGCGCAGGCCTGACCTTCTCTTCCTGACACTGCACAGAAAGAGTGTAGAAAGGTTTCCTCGACCAGTTCGCCCATAATCATACCCTTTTTTTCGGTCAGCCCTTTCATCACCTCGAGCAGTCTCTTTTCCAAACGCATTGTGACATTCTCTCGTTCGATTCGAACCTTCTTTGTGTCAGTCATTATTACAGTTCCTTTCTTTCGCGGCAAGATTCGTACGAGGAAACGTGATATGACGACGCCACGAGCCTTGCGCGACGACAGCGCCTTGTGCTTATTGATGCTGTCGCCCAGGAATGCGCATATCCATGTGAATTCATGAGTGGGTAAGTCTGCCTGGCCATAGGGAACATAAGAACAATTTTCGTATTCAGAAGTAATGGTTAACCAAAGGCTCTGTCATGATGGGAGGAGCTGGTGACATAAATCCCGCCGAACCTTTTGAGCGGATTGCGGCGAAATACGACGCCCTTGTCGCATCTCCCACCGGCTTCCCGTACGAGGGATACAATGAGGTGCTTGATCAGGTGGTGCGCCGCGCGGAGGCCAACGCGGGCATGACCATCCTCGACATGGGGGTCGGCACAGGCAACTTGGCGCAGCGGCTGCACACACTTGGATGCAAGATTTGGGGAATCGACTTTTCGCCCGCTATGCTCCGCGAAGCAGAACCGAAGTTGCCGGGAGCCGTCCTCCTCCAGGCTGACATAGCGGGGGAATGGCCGTCGGCGGTCCAACGTCGCTTCGACAGAGTCGTTTCCTCCTATGCCTTGCATCATTTCGATCTGCGAGCCAAGCGCGATCTGCTGCAGCGGGTTGCCGGGCGATTCCTTGAGCAGGACGGCCGGATTGTTGTCGCCGACATCTCTTTCCCGACGGTTATCGCTCGCCAGGAAGCTCGCGAGCGTGTCGGCGCGAGTTGGGATGACGACGAGCACTACTGGGCGGTCGACGAAACCACGGACGCGCTCGCGGAAGTGGGACTTCGAGTCGATTACTCTCAAGTGTCCGCCTACAGCGGCGTATTCTCGATAGAAAGAACATAACCATCGCGCGGCAAGCGCGCCCCGTTCACGCGCAAACCGTTATGAGCAAAGAGTAGACGTACCATGATCATCTCTGATACTCACAAGTATGTCTACATAGGCATCCCAAGAACGGGATCAAAATCGATGAATCACTGGTTGTTGGAGCACTTTGATGGTCGCTGGCATGGCGGGCATCACGATTACGATGTTCCGCAGGAGGCTGCGGAATACTTGGTATTCACAGTCGTGCGTAACCCGTACGACAGGGCCGCCAGTGGACACTTCGCTGTGTGCTGGGATGAGCAGGGAGTCTTGACGGAGCAGGAATTGGGGCCGTGTGAAAGCGAGCAGGAACGACTCAGGAAGTTCCGCGCCATTCTGAAGACGAGAGAAAAGCAGCAGCAGAGGGAAATACCTCAGCAGTCAGCCGTCCCCCTCGACGAGAGAATCCGTGAATCTGCCC
>DUZM01000054.1 GCA_013349485.1 Candidatus Hydrogenedentota bacterium
ATAATGCACTTCTTCTCGGTGAGGGTCGTGTTGCCTTTCTCCGAGAAGAAAGACGGCCGGTGACTGTGGCCAAAGAAGCACACTTGCACGTCCCTGCCGTTCAAGAACTCCAACTGCCGCATCGCATCCAGCCAGTCAATGATGTAGTCGTCTCGGCTGCCGGGCGAACCATGCACCCCGAGACACGTCTTGTTGAACGTGATTTGCTCCGGCGAGCGCGCGAGCCACCGCTTATTGTCGTCGCGGAGTTGTTCAAACTGCCACTCGATGGCCTTCTTGGCGGATGCCCGGAAAAACCACGGATCCTCCAGCCCGCAAACCGCCGCGTCGTGGTTGCCCATGATCGTCGGTATATCCCGCTCCCGAACAATATCGACGACCTCGTTCGGATCGGAATTGTACCCCGTCAAATCGCCCAGACAGAACACCTTGTCAGGATTTCGCCTATCGATCTCGCGAAAAACAGCTTCAACGGCTTCAAGATTCGCGTGCAGGTCCGCAATAATCGCTACAAGCATTCGTACTACTTTCCAAAAACACAGGCGCACATCCCACAACGACGCGCCCTAAGGCGCATCTTGCACCTGCTCTGCACTCTTCGTTGACTGTTCCTTTTCGAGAATCCGGCGTAATTGGTGGATCTTCTTCCGTGCGTGCTTGTTGCCCGGATCCGCTTCAAGCACCCGCTGCATAAACTTCAGCGCTTGCGCGTACTCGCGACGTTTAATGTGTTGAACGCCGATGTTGAACTGCGACGCGAGCATCTTCTTGCGCACACGCGCAGAGTGGGGGTTGTTCTCGGAGGCAATCGCGTACTGCTCGAGAGCCGCGTCGTAGTTGCGCGTCTCGAAGTAGAAATCCCCCATCGTTTCTGCTTGGCACAAGCCCCCGGATTGCTGCGTCTCTTGAAGTTTTCTTTTCTTTTCGGCAAGCAGCGCTTCATAATCTTCGGCCGTGTAAATGGTGTCCACCGCAGAACGTTCGACAAGCACGCTTATATTGTTGCCGGTGGGATCGTTCGGAATCAGGAAAAAACGGGGCTCGGCAGGATCGTACCGGCGCAACGAGCAGCCGCGAAGTATCTCGCCGTCGTCGAACTTCACCACCACCTCGTCGCCTTCCGGCTCTCTCTCGCGGTAGTGCGCAGACTTGTCAAACTTCCCGTCGAAACTCTTCACGCTGAAAACGGCCTTCAGGTCGTTGAACATTACCCGAACCGTCTTGTCAACGGAAACACCGTTTTCGTCTACCAAATCAAGATGAAAATCCGGCCCCAACGGGTTAAGCGCATAGCAAATGCCCGGTTGAACGCGGCCGTCCTTATAACGAACGACGAGCCGTTGCCGTGCATGGCGTTCGCGCACGGCCTTGTGGCGACGCCGCTGCTGGATTTCCCGCTGCCTTTTCTCTTCCTGCATCCGCGCGCGAAGTTCGTCGGCCACGCGGGCCGGCCGCACATCCGTCGGCAGCAACCCTTGTCGGTTGATCTCTTTCAGGGCGCCCGACTCGTCCTCCGCCTCGATGATGCCGAAGACCTCTGTACCGTCATTTCTGACTGCTTTGTACGCAAACCTGGCCACGCGGCCTCCTCAAAAGGGCGTGCGAAAAAGCGGCTCAAAACGCCGCAACAGGAAGCAAAAACACAAGCTCGCGCCGCTACCGGCCAATCGCCATCTGCAAGAATCCTCTGGCCGCAAACCCGTTGGCGCCCGCCAAAGGCTCACACGCTCTAACCCAACGGTACCATGAAGAAGGCAATCTGTCAAAGGTCGCACGGCGCTTAACTACTTGATATCAAAAAGGTTCCTGCTCGTTGGTATTTCGTCTGGAGACAGGCGATTCTAAGCCTGCTATCGAGAAACAGACCCTCGAGAACACCCTACCCCACCACCGCAATTCTATGCGATTCCGTCCAGGAATACAACCTACTCGCCCTCGGGCCCGGCGCCCGGACTCGCCTCAACCGGCATAACACATCTTGGGATATCAACCCCGGCAGAAATACCCAAATACTGATCATAATACCTTTCTGTTACGCCGATACAAAATCCCTCCAGTATTTCCGCCGGCACGAGATTGACCGTACACCCGCCGAATCCCGCCCCGGTCAGCCGGGCTCCCAAAGCCCCGCATTGTAACGCAACCTCCACGAGCCGATCCAATTCCGGACAGCTAATCCCGTAGTCCGCCGCACAGCTCGTGTGGGACGCGAGCATCAGTTCGCCCAAGGCGCGGCTATCGGCAGCCAGCAGGGCATCCCGAGCCGCTTCGACGCGACGTCGTTCCGTGACTTGATGACGCGCCCGCGCTTTGAGTGGAAACCCGTCCTCGGGCGCCGCCAAATCCCCCAACCAGCGCTCACGGATGTCCCCGACCGTGCACCCCAAGAACTCCGCCGCCTCCTCGATAGTCGTTCTCGGTTTCGGAAACACCTCATCGAACAAGTCCGCGACCTCCTCGTCCGTCATGCACAGCCAGCCGCTCCACAAATCTCCCAAGTGCTCGAGTCTGACCTCCTCATCGAGATCCCGCTCGAGTTGGCGCTCCACCATGGCGCGGATCAACCGGCAACTCAGCGGCCCTTCATTGTATCGATGAAGAGCGGCGCCGGTCTTCTCAGCCTTGACCATCGAATCGCAAAGCACCACCACACAGGCCTTCGGTAGCGGGACCTCTTCAATGCGTAGAGGGAAAAAGTCGATTTTGCATGCGCGACCCGCCTTGCCGCAAAGAATAATCGCTTGATCCATGCCGCCGCCCTGCGTGCCCACATAGCGCTCCGCACGCGCAAGCAGCGGGGCCAAGTCCAAACGACTCAGGTCGCCGTTGATCGGTTTCCCTAAGCAATCCAAATACGCGAGCGCGCTGGCCACGACCATCGCCGACGAGGAGCTGAGTCCCGAAGCCGGCGGGATCGTGCCCATGACCAGCAGGTCCATCCCCGGGAAATCCGTTACCTCCAGGCAACCGTTCAATCCCTGAAGCGCGGCCTTGCAGTAGTTGTCCCATGAGCCGGGCGCCGAATGCAGAATATCGGCCCGGTTCTCAAACCCACAAGGCGCGTAAGCCGCATCCATGTTATGCAACCGCACCAGCCCGTCCCGGCGCGGCGCAAACGCAATGCGAATCTCTCTATTGATGGTCATCGGCAATACCGGGAGGCCGTTATAGTCCGTGTGCTCGCCGATCAGATTTACGCGCCCCGGCGCGCGGCATATCCGCGGCTCACCCGACTCGGCGTAAACCGTCTTGAACGCCTCTTTCAGCGCCGAAAGTCCGTCAGACACGCCGTTCCGCCTGCTGCCCGAACGTTGTGCCGTGGGCCGCGCCACGCAGCGTCGTTCGCACGCCTTAGCCGTCTTGTTCGAATTCCACCTGGGAATGCGCCGTCTCCCGCGTGAGCTCCAACAGGCCCATTTGCTCCCAAAACAAACAGAATACCCCGGCTATGTAAATCGGGATCACACACAACAAATGGGCAACGATCGCCAAGGCCTTGGCCCCGTTCGGATCCATGCCCTCCACACAAACAAGCAGGGCTATGACAATCGGGAAATGAAACTGGCCAAGCAATCCCGGCAGGCCCGGCGCGCTGATCGCTGCCGCCAAGAACGACTGCATAACAAACACCGTGTACCACGGCCATTCCAGGTCAAACGCCTCAAGCAGAAACACCCACGAGATCAGCGTCAGACCCCACGTTATGAGGGAAAACGCAACCGATTTCGCCATGTCGGCAGCGGAACGAAACACGTGAAGTCCCTCCGCGAAATGCGTCAGGAGCCCGCGTGCCGAGCGCGCCAACCGCGGCCACACACCGCCCAGAAGCCTATCGGAGATGCGCAGAACCATCGCCTTGTTTACGTAAAGCAGGACCAGCACGGCCACCACGCCAAGGAGAAATGCCATGGCGCCCCATGCCCCGGCCGTGATGTATGCCTCCTTGAAAATGATGGGCTTCTCATTCTTCAGCGTGCCCGGCGGGAGTACGATCGTCCCGATGGAAGGAAGCGCGATCAACGTCACGACCAGCACGGGTACAAGACTGATCAAGTCGGTCACTCTGTCCAGAACGACCATGGCCATCGCCTGCGGGAACTTCAATTTTGCCAGCCGATTCAGCACCAGGGCGCGGATCGGCTCCCCGATGCGCAACGGCAGAGTGAAGTTCGCCAGAAAACCAATATGCGTGGCGCTGAACATGTGGCGGAAGCTGGCCGGCTTCGTTGCACGCACAATGTAGCTCCATCGCTGGATGCGCGCAACGTAACTCAGCCATATGGGCACCTGCATAAGAAGCAGCCAACCAAGTCGGACCTCGCGTATTGTCCTGCCGACGACCCGCCAGTCGGCTCCTCGAAAAAGCGCCCAGACCACGAATAGCCCGATTGCCGAGCTTGCGACAACCTTGATGCACCTTTTCACGTGTTCAGGTTCTTTCGCTCAAGTAGCACTGCAAGGGCTCCGGTTGCGGCAAGACGTGCACAGGACGATTACAGGCCGACTTCGACTCGAGCGATTTCCTGGCCGGGATCGCCTTCAACGAGGTCGATGTGCTCGAGCTGCAGCATACGGCCCACATCGTCAATGGTGGCTTTGACCGCCTTGAGGGTCTCACCCTTCGCCGTCACTTTCACGTTCTTGACAGGCGCCTTGACACTCAGGTTCGCTTCCGCTTTCGCCTTCCGTACGGGCTCGATAATTGCCAAGGCTGCCGCGAACGCCTCGGCGTGCTTAGGTTCCGGTATGTCGGCCAACTCGTCAAGCGTCGGCCAGGGACTCTTGTGAATCGACTCGTGCATATCGGCGTCGTTCGCGTAGTACCAGTGCCAGACTTCCTCGGTGATGAATGGAAGATACGGCGCGAACATACGCAACAGAACCCGGAGAACAACGCGTAACGTCGCCGCCGCAGACTGACGGCCTTCCGTGAGTGCTTCGTCGTAGGTCCGCGGTTTCGCCAGTTCGAGGTAGTTGTCGCAGAATGTCCGCCAGAAGAAATCCTCGACAAACATCAGCGCTTGGGCGTATTCGAATTCGTCCAAGACTTCGGTGGCGCGCTCGATCAGCGGCCGCAACTCTCCTATCACGGCCCGGTCGGCCTCGGTAACAACCTTGTCCAAGCCCAAATCCCCCGCATCGCTTGCCACAACGCGTCCGATCACGAACTTGCTGGCGTTGAACAGCTTCGTGCAAAGCCGTTTGCCGACCTTGAAAACTTGCTCATCGTATACCGTATCCACGCCGAGCCGCGCCCGCGCCGACCAATAGCGGCAACTGTCCGACCCAAACTGATCGACCAATGGCTCGGGTGTTACCGTGTCGCCCCGGCTCTTGGACATCTTCTTTCGATCGGGATCGAGTATCCACCCGCTTATGACGACGTTGCGCCATGGAATCTCATTTTCATGGAAGTATGCCTTGACGATTGTATAGAACGCCCACGTACGAATGATCTCGTGGCCCTGCGGCCGGATGTCCATTGGGAAAAGCTTCGCGTGGCGGGCCTTGTCCACGGCCCACTTCGTCGCAATCTGCGGCGTGAGCGAACTCGTCGCCCAGGTGTCGAGCACATCCGGATCCCCCGCGAAACCGCCCGGGTGGTCGCGCTGTTCTTCCGTGTAGCCTTCCGGGCAATCGCTCATCGGATCGATGGGCAACTGCTCGGCTTTGGGGAGTATCCGCTCGTCATACAGGACGCGTCCGTCATCGTCGACCTTGTACCACACCGGGATCGGCACGCCGAAAAACCGCTGCCGGCTGAGGCACCAATCCTGGTTGAGGCCTTCCACCCAATGCTCGTAACGGATGCCCATGTGAGACGGCCGCCACTGAATCTTCTTGCCCTGGGCCACAAGTTCTGCCTTGTTGTCCAGGATTCGACAGAACCATTGCCGCGCCGGGATCAACTCGAGCGGCCTGTCGCCCTTCTCAAAGAACTTAACCGCGTGCGTTATCTCCGTCGGCGGCCGGTCGATGATACCCTCGGCGGCGGTCGCGACCTCGACAATCAGTTTCTGCGCCTGTTTGACGTATTTGCCCTGGATTTGGCTGTACACTTCGTTCGCGCGTTGCGGATCGCGGCTGACGAAGAGAGTTCCTTCGCCGCGTGCGCTCTCAGCCGACTCAAATGTCACCGGCACAAGGTGGCCGTCTCGATCCAACACTTGGCGCACCGGCAAATTGAGGCCGCGCACCCAGTCTACGTCCGTCTGGTCGCCGTACGTGCACACCATCACGATCCCCGTGCCCTTTTCCGGATCGGCCAACGGGTCCGCCATGATCGGCACCGGGGCGTGGAACAACGGCGTAACCGCGCGCTTGCCGAACAGAGGCCTGTATCGATCGTCGTCAGGATGCGCCAAAACGGCCACACACGCCGGCAACAGTTCCGGCCGGGTCGTGGCAATAACAACATAGTCCCGATCCGCGTCCTCGACCTCGAATCGGAAATAATGGAACGCGCCAGAGATCTCTTTGTCCACGACTTCCGCTTGCGCGACCGCCGTCCTGAAATCCACGTCCCACATCACCGGCCGCTCCGCCTGATAGATCTCGCCTTGCTCGAGCAACTCCAGAAAACTAAGCTGCGATGTCAACCGACAGTGGTCGTCAACCGTCGCGTATTCCTCGGTCCAGTCGTACGAAAGCCCAAGCCGCCTCCACAAACGACGGTACACCGCCTCGTCCTCCTTGATGGCCCCATCCCACCAGCTGATGAAGTTCATGCGGCTGACGGCAACCGGCTCGCCCTTCCGGCCCCGCTCCCCTTTGAAGTCGGGATCGTAATGCAGATGCGGTTCACACCGCACATTGAAAAGGTTCTGCACGCGCCGTTCCGTGGGCAGGCCGTTGTCATCCCAACCGATCGGGAAAAAGATGTTCTTCCCGCGCATTCGCTGATACCGCACGACGAAATCTTGGTGCGAGTAACTAAACAGATGCCCCATGTGCAGCGAGCCGCTCACCGTAGGCGGCGGCGTATCCACCACAAATGTTTCATCCCGGCCCCGGCTCGGATCCCAAGCATACAGATCCTTCTCTTGCCAGTACGCCCGCCACTGCTCTTCTATCTCGCGCGCCTTGTATTTCTTCGGCAACTCCATCCTTTGCTCCAACTGCATCACGAACCGACCAACAGAAAGGGTCCTCCATCAAGCCCGGCCCCGACGTCCGCAAATTATCGGCAGATTATAGCAGAACCCACACGGTAAGAAAACGGACACACACATTCCCTGGAACCGTACGGCAGACTGTCCACGCCGCCGGCTCAGTTGCCCCATTCGTCCACCCTGTCCATTGCCGTTAGTACTCCACCCTCTCACCCGCGTCTCGATCGCCTGATCATGTCGTGCTACTGATAACATTGCCGTCTCTGCGCGGAAACGATAAGATGTCCGAAGACCCAACATGAGATGGAAACGCTCGGTTTTCAAGAGCCGTCGAGTCTCTTAAGCAAATGGGAATTGCGGGACTGAGCAAATCGCAAGTCGATCAATACATCGAAATCGCCACGGATGAACTGCGCACGGCTTCTGGGTCGCCCATCGAGGCCCCGGGCAGAAGCAGCATGGGGGAGAAACAGCCCGGATTTGCCGGCAAAGAGGATGAACATATGCTGACCTACTCGATGCACCGCACGGAACGTAAACCCGCACTCGAAGGCGATTGGGACGGCCCCGTCTGGCAAAAAGCCGACACCCTCAGCGTGGATAACGCCCGGCCGGAAAGCAGCGACCACCACCCAACAACCCGCGCAAAACTACTCTACGATGCCGACTGCCTCTACGTCCTGTTCGACGTCGCCGATCGGTACGTCCGTTGCACACACACCCGGTACCAGGACCCCGTGTGCCAGGACTCCTGCGTCGAGTTCTTCGTGCGGCCCAAACCCGACAAGGGCTACTTCAACTTCGAAGTCAACTGCGGCGGAACGCTGCTCCTGTACTATATCGAGGACCCGACCCCGACGGCCCAGGGCTTCGCCAAATTTGCGCAAGTGTCCCCGGAACTCGGCAGACGCATCCCGATCTACCACTCGATGCCCGACGTCGTTGACCCGGAAATCCCCGCCCCGACCGCCTGGCGCATCGAGTACGCCATTCCCCTCGAGCTGCTCGAGCACTACGTTGGCACATTAGGCAATCTCCCCGGCCAGCAATGGCGCGCCAACTTCTACAAATGCGCCGACCTATCCTCGCATCCCCACTGGATCAGCTGGGCCCCCTTCGCCGGCGAACTCAATTTCCACCAACCGGAATACTTCTCGCCAATTCGCTTTGAGAAATAGACGATCGGAAGGCGGGAGAACGCCGACTCTGCGGCGGCGCGGCCTCCCGCAGAGTCAAATGCGCAGGATGTCGTTCACCAATACGCGGGCGGCCTCGAGTTCGGCGGGGTCGAAACTGCGGCCGTCGTGGTCGGCATTGGCCCGCGCAATCGCTTCGTCGAGACGGGGGTCGTCGTGGCTGCGTTTGCGGGCAATATGCCACGCCTCGAAATCTTGAATCCCTTTCTTGAGCATTTCAAACCGAAGGCTGCTTTTTGGCCCGGGATACACCAGAAACGCGTCGCCGGACGGCCACGGCCCATAGTCCGCACAATTCTCAGGCGACTCCGGCCAACTCGTGAACGCCCATCGAAGGTAGCCGTCGGCGTTATGGGCCAGGGCGTGCCACGCGATAAGCCGCGACTCGATAAGCGGGCTGAAGCAAAACGTGTTGGGATGCGCTGGCTCGCAGCAGGTGTAGAACGTGGTCGTCTTGCCCTGCTCGCGGCGTCGCGCGCAAACCGCCGCAGGCGCACCCGGATATATCACCGAATAGTCCCGCAGCCGGGCGTCCAAGGACTCGTGATAGTTGCCGGCAAGCGCCACACTCAGCTCCGCGGGAACGACCGCTAACATACCCCGCATCTTTTCCTCGCGCGCTTCGTCAACGGCAATACACACGTTGTCCAACCACCCCATACGCTCGAGGTGCGGAACGAACGCCTCGAAGAACTGCCCCCACGCCTCGCCGTAAACCGCGTCGCCTACGCAGCATTCCAGACTGCGATAGGCGGCGTCCTGCGCGTCCCAATACCGGATCGGGCAGTCCAGACGACTGCCGGGACCCATCGCGATCGAATAACAATTTATGGGACCCGGCAACCCTTGCTCGAAACAGAGTTCGACATACTGGTCAAACACGCTGAAGTCGAACGCAAACGCGCCGTCCGGCTGCCGAATCCATTTCACCATGCTCTCGTGCGGGTCAAAGGTCTGGCTTGCCCACGGGTCATGGATTATGCATGCCGTGATCGGCTTCTGGCCAGCCTCCTCGAGGAGGCGCGTGTACGCGGCCACGAGTTCCCAATGTGCCTCTGACCACAACGGGACGTGATGCCAGCGCGCGATCGCGGCGGGATGCTGCCATAGATCGAGGTAGAACCGGGCATCGGGACCTTCGGGAAGTTGCGCGTGCAGCACCTCGAGTTCGACGCGGAAAACCACCGCAGGCGCCCTGTCGCAACACACCTCGACCGTCCCCGTATAGCGCCCTCGGTGAACGTATTTCGGAAGCCGGAGCGTTAACCAAATCGGCTGAACGACACTCGCCGCCAACGCCCGGGATTCGCCATCACCCACAACATCCGCCACGAATCCTTGTTCCGCGCACCGTACGTAGTCGACAAACCGGACCCGCCACGCATCCGCCGGGATTTCTCCTTCCTCGGAAACAAGTGCCGAGCATTTGACCCGTACATGCGCGCCACCGTCGGTGCCGGCCGCCGCCAGTTGGAAGGGGACGTCCTCGTTCTTGCACGCTGCCGCCGAAAGGACTTTCCCGCCGATCGGTTCAGGCGCGTCCGCCTTGCGATATCGCCGACAGATCCCCGCGTTCCACGCCATGAACTCGTTGGAGAACTGCACCCCGTCGTTTGCCGCCATTTTTCTTTCCCCCGTGCATGGACTGCCGTCCCCAATCGCGTCACCCGGGAACACGTATGCCCTTAGGAAAACGCCTGCCCATGCGGCTGGCGCTCGTAGCCGGCGCCACATCCCTCCCAAGCCACGAGCCGCGCGAAGTACGGTACTAACGCGCCTCCCCGCCCTGAAGTGCTTTCATGGTATTACATCACGCAGACAAGTACAAGCCCGACCTACCAACCCGTATCTTGCGCAAGGCTCAACGGTTAGTCTGCGTCCGCCTCGGCGGACTCCTGCGTCCCGAAGCCTTTTTCCTGATTCTTGATGCGGTTCCACACCTCGCGCACATCGTCGGGCGTGTCCGCAACGTGTTCCCCGAAAACGTGCCCGTGGCGACGGATCATCTTATCGTGCGTTGCCCGTAAGGCGTCGCGCAGTGCGAACCGGCCCTCGGCTTCCGCTGCCGCCGCCGTCGCAAGCAAGCAGAAAAACGTGTCGCCCCACTCCTCCGCAACGGCGTCATTCCCGTCCGCACCAAAGGCCTCACCCAACTCGGCCGCCTCTTCACGCAAAAAACCGGCAAAACTCGCCCCGCTCTGCGCGCGGTCCCAGGGACACCCCTCCGGACTGCGCAGGAACCGGGCAAGGCCCACGAGCGCCTCAAACCAATCCGCTTCAGTTTCCGGAATATGGCTCCAATGAGCGTAAAACTTCATAACACCTCTCTTTCCAAGGCATTAGAGCCCCTTTCTGCGTGGCGCTGAGCAGGCGGAAGTTAAGCCCCCGCCGACTCGCGCCGATAATATACCTGAGGACAGCCTTGGGACAAGGAGGTCGGAACATGATTATTCAGTGCTGCAAATGCAAAAAGATAAGACACGAACGTAAATGGATTCGCGTTCTCCTGGACGGTCTTGACGGGCCGGTTAGCCACACGTACTGTCCGGTGTGTTACCGAGAGTTCGCGGCCCAGATTGCCAACGAGTTCAAGGGGCGCGGCCCTGAGAACAGCCGTTTCTACGATCTGGCAGGCGCCGCCTCACCGTCAGCATAGTCCAGGACAAACCCCAAGCAAATCCCTCGCCGCCTGGCCGGCGAGTTATTGCATAAAGAACGCGAACGGGCCCGCTATTCCACATAGCGGGCCCGTTCGTTTGACACGTCTCGTTCGCGACCAACTATAATCGGCCTAAACCTGGCCGTCAACGAACAGCCATCAGCGTTCACTTGACGCTGCCTCGACGAGTCACGGGAGGAAGGATGCCCATGGGTGCGGTAATTGTTACTGGTTCCGCAGGGCTGGTCGGCGCAGAGACGGTAAGACGATTCGCCAGCGAAGGGTATACCATCGCGGGCGTCGACAACGACATGCGGGCCTACTTCTTCGGGGAGGAGGGCTCGACAAAGCGGGCCGCTGCACGTCTCGAGGAAGAACTGCCCGCTTATCGCCACCACGAGATGGACGTCCGCAACTACGGCGCACTCGAAGGACTCTTCAAAGAATACGCCGGTGAAATTGCACTCGTCGTCCATACGGCAGCACAGCCGAGCCACGACTGGGCCGCCAAAGAGCCGCTCACCGACTTCGGCGTCAACGCAACCGGCACGCTGAACCTGCTCGAGCTGACACGGCAATACTGCGCCGACGTCCCGTTCATTTTCACCTCGACCAACAAAGTCTATGGCGATCGGCCAAACGCCCTGCCCGTAATCGAACTCGAGAGCCGGTGGGAGGTCGACCCGGCCCACGCTTACGCCGAACACGGCATCGACGAAACCATGCCCATCGACCAGTGCAAACACTCCGTGTTCGGCGCATCCAAAGTCGCCGCCGACGTGATGGTGCAGGAATACAGCCGGTATTTCGGCATGAAGACCGCCTGTTTCCGAGGCGGATGTTTGACGGGGCCGGGCCATGCCGGGGCCGAACTCCACGGATTCCTGGCCTACCTGATGAAATGCGCCGTTACAGGCCGCGAATACCGCATCTTCGGATACAAGGGCAAACAAGTCCGTGACAACATCCACGCGACCGACCTCGTCGATTGCTTCTGGCATTTCTACAAGAACCCACGTGCGGGCGAGGTGTACAACATCGGCGGAAGCCGTTACTCGAATTGCTCGATACTCGAGGCCGTCGCGATGTGCGAAGAAATAACCGGCAAAAGAATGAATACGACCTACATCGACGAAAACCGCTGCGGCGATCACATCTGGTGGATCAGCGACGTCCGCAAGTTCCAATCCCATTTCCCCAACTGGCGCTATCAATACGATCTCAAGCGCATTCTCGACGCAATCGCCCGAGACTTGCTCGAGCGGACGTAGAGGCCCCGACATAAGAAGGTCAAGCGCCCGTAATCTCCGGAAAAGCACGAGCGAAAAGCGGGGACTGACGCAAGCGAGTCCGCCTGCGGCGGACCTCAGGCGGGGGAGCGAGACGTGTCTGTCCCTGCTTCTTCGCGATCACCGCGTCGGCGCCTAAGCACATTCAGCAAACACCTGCACCGACTACTCAGGTTACGCTTGACGCCGACATACCCGGCGATTACGGAAGCGCCTTCCCCTTGGGCGGCCACATGTGATATGATGTACCAGTCGTCTACAGCGGATGCGGGGGAGAGTAAAACGGAACGGTCTGGCCTCAGAACATGATAGGTCCGCTTTCTGGCAGAACCGTCGGTTGCGCCGAATGGCTTTCCGGCGTCAGGGACGTGCGCCTCTCTCACCAAATGCCAGCCTGGCCTGCGGCGCCAAGTTGAAGACGGCGCAAAAGTGCCCGAAGGCCTCGGTGTGGGGGCATTGTCTTGTTCGGGTTGCGTCTTCAAAAGCCGCAGGTGACCCACTAAGGGCAATATGGGCCGGGCGGCGCTCCTTTCATTTCATTGTGGACGTCAGGCGAAGCGGCCTTGTCGCGGGGAGAAACGTAACCACGAAAGGTTTTTTCCGGCATGCTCAGAGTGTTTTTCACCAACGATGACCTCCCGTTCTGTGTTGCCCTCGCCGACTATCTCGTCTCGGCTATCGCGCGCGGCGACTTCTTGCCCGGCGACCAGTTACTGCCTCCTCATAACGTACGGAACAGGCTCCAATGGCTCGTGGGACAAGTCGACACGGCTTACCGAGAACTTGAGAAGGAAGGCTTCTTGCTCAGAGGGCCTCAGGGCGAGGCCGTCGTAAAGGGAGACAACATGGACGCGTGCCGTGAGTTGTTCCGTGAGGACATCACCCTGCGCGCGCGCCGGGCCGCTATGGACGCTGACGCGTTGGGAATCGCGCCTCAGGAATTCCTAGACATTGCGGCACGGGAGTTCCGCAGGGATGGAGACGAACGTGTGGGATAACGAATTGTCCGGGCGGCACTGCAGAGAATGCAACCGAAAAGGAAATGGGACCCTAGGCGCCGTGCCCCAAAACTACTCGGCCGCATCGACATGGCGTCTCCGATTGTAAATGCGGAACAGGGAAAAGGCGCCGATAGCGGCCAGGGCAATTACCGAACAGACAAATAGCAACCGTTTGCTCGAACCGTTGGGCCCGTCGCCGCCTTTGCGCGCCGTGTTTTCGACGCTGGCGGCGCCTTCGGACGCTCGAGTCGGCTTTATTGAGGACGGGGCTTCCAGGGCCTCGCTCATTTCCTGGACAAGTTCTTCCGCGGCCGCGCCAAGTTCCTTCTCTGAAGGGACCTGGTAGCTTGACAACTTGCCGCTGCGGAAATCCGATATGCGAGTGCCTGGCGGGTAGCTTTCTTTGAAAACAGCACGCGCTTCTGCGATCAGACCCTCGTCGGCCCCTTGTTCGAGGCCGACATAGACAATTTCCGAGTAGCCGTCTCCTTGGTATATGTCCCGGGCAAGGTTCCCGCCATAGCGGGAACGGCCGCTCTGCGGCATAGGCCCTTTCTCATAGTGCACGGTACCACTATTATCGAACTCACGGAATAGCTTGCCGTCCGAGGTCCACTGCGTGGCTTTACGAACTAAATAGGCCTCCCCGGGTTCAATAAGCAATTCCCATGTTGCCGGGTTGGGTTTTCCGGCGGAACCGGGCGAGGTCCCTACGGCCTTGCACCAAAGTAGACCGTCAGGCCTTTCTTCCATTTCGGTTACCCCGTCGACATAATAACTGAAACCGCGACCTGAGGCTAGGACGGGCACA
>DUZM01000055.1 GCA_013349485.1 Candidatus Hydrogenedentota bacterium
CAGGATCCACCTCACCAGCGCGATACGCGCCACCGGCCACCTCAATTTGCATGCCCGGCGCAGGGCTTCCGTTTGGTCGTGTGACGTGCCCGGAAATGCCGCCGCCCGCGGCCAGCACAAATCGGGCGTCGTTCGTCCCAGTCGGAACCTTGGCAAAAAAACCGGGGGCATATCCTTCCTTTAGAACCGTGAAATCACAGAGCCCTTCTCCATCCACGGCGATCTCGAAGCCGCCGTCCTCCTCACTGATGGCCAGCGCAAAACCTGCCAGCGAAGTATTGCTCCCCCCTGAGGGGTTGGCCTCACTATACCCGAAGTGCCGCAACCAGATGGATGCGCCACCGATCGGCGTTCCTTCCGCCGCAACGACTTGGCCTGCAACGTAATGTGCCGCTTCCGCAAGGGCAAAGCTCAGATCAATAATCTGCGCACCGGGGTACAGTCCGATAGCGGCCCGCCATTGGGCCGAGTAGCCCTTGGCCGATACGTAGATGTTCCCTTGCCCGAAGCTCTGGATTCCCGATAGCTCGTAGTGCCCCTTAGAATTTGTTTTCGCATCGTAGCTTTGGAGGACTTCCAACCCGAGGGTGTCGCCCGTTACGTCGAGATGAACGGATGCGCCTTGAAGCGGGTAGGCCTCGGCGTCCATCACATAACCGGATATGGACGCCGGTTCTTGCGTCACAGACTGCTCGGCGTCCGCGGCCTCCTCGGTCTCAGGCATCAGCGCCGCCTCATCGCCAGCGGACGCAAGGGCGGGCGTGGCAGTCTGGCTGTCCGGCGTTTGGGTCGTTGCGTCGGCCTGTGCCGTGCCATCAGCCGGTTCTGACTCGGGCGCGTGTGCCTTCTGGGTTGGCGGGCCAGGTTGTCCTTCATCATGCGCTTTCGTCAGTGTGTCGGATAGCGAGAACGCCAGCATCAACAGAATGACGAGGGCGATCAATCCAGCGACTACTTTCTTTGTCATAAGTGCGATTCCTCCTCCCAAGGCGGCTTTTGCGGCCAATCCCGCGGTTGCCGTTCCGGCGTGTACGAGGCCTGCCACGGCAAGTTTGCCGAGCGCGGCAGTAACTGCGGGCGGCGCGGCCTCGATTAGGTGTATCCCCATCATGCTCGCGATAGCGCTGCACCCGACGGGCAATCCGCGCTTCTTGAGGTGCTTCCGAATGGTTTCGATGCCTTTTCCGATGCGGTATGAGACGGTGCGTCGGGGCACGCCGAGCGCTTGAGCGATGGCCTCGTGGGTCAGGTCCTCGAGAAAGTGGCCGATCAGGGGGCGCCGGAGCTTCTCGGGCAACGCCTCGATAGCCTCGTCGATGAGGGGTTCAACCTCGTGCCATGCTATCTCGGTTGCGGCAGGACGAGCGGCCGCGTAGGCGTTCTCCCTTTTGCGGCGGCTCTGCTCGGAACGGAGATGGTCAAGGGAGCGGTTTGTGGCGACGCGATGGAGCCATCCCGGGAGATGCGCGCCGGGCCGCGCGTCGGCCTGTGCAAGCCGGAGAAAACACTCCTGGGTCACGTCCTCGGCCTCGGCGGGGTCGCCGAGGACACGGCGGCACGTGGCGTACACCATGGCCGAGTGGCGGGAAACGATCTCCTTGAAGGCTTCCGCGTCGCGTCGCGCCACCCACCGTGCGACCAGCGCGTTGTCTGATACGTGCGCTTCCATCAGCAGGACTCCGCAAAGGCATTATCTTGCGCCCAACGGTGAGGGTAGCTTGCGGGGAAGTCGCGCCAGCGATCTTCACCGTCAAGTTCACCCTTGGGTTCGGCCACTTTCACTAGGCCGACGCAAGTGCCTCGAAATCTCTCAGTTCAATTCGTTCACCCAGTTCGCGAATGTGTGAAACATCCCTGGGGCCACGACATTCTTTACGCACAGCATTATAAACCCCATCAGGAGGCTAACTGGAATGAGAGCACAGGAGGCAATGAACGAGTCTCCCAAGCTCTGCCCCTCTATCAGGAACCTGTGGGGCAGATGGACAAGGGCCATCGTAACAGAAGCCAAGACCCAGCCTTGCCACTTCCCGAGCCAGGCAATGAACCTGTTTTGCAGGTATCCACGAAAAAGAAACTCTTCGCCGAACCCTACACAGGCATAGAACACAAGCGCGATGCCATGATGCAGCTCAATGCCCCCTAGCTCGGCAAGCAGGCCGCCTGGCTGGAAGTAGAAAGTCAATACTGCCAGAGCAGCTCCAATCAGAAGAGACGCCCAAAGATTCACCCTCGTGATGCCGGCGCTCCTGAGGGGTTCACGAGCTTTGAATATGAAGATCCCCGCAGGCAAGAAATAGACGACCAAAACGACAAGCTGAGGGATGAGATCGCTGAGTCGTTCGAATCTCGGCCCTGAGCCGGGTGTTGGGCCGTGCCGCAGTCGCTGTCTTAGCATCAGCAAACCAATGAAGAGCATGCTACAGGCCACTGCGGCCAAGGCTTCAAGCGAACTCTTCCTGGGTCTGGCAATGCCGGAATCAAGGGATCTGCACCGCAGCAGCCGTGACACACCCCACACAGCGCCCCCAATGATTGAGAACACGATAATCTGGGTCATGAACTGCTTCAATTCACTTCTCCAGTCATCACAATCGGCCGAACATCCTACTATCATAACGCTGTCGCGGCCGATTTCGGCAATAGACGTTCTGCAGCGCCTAAATCCGCGCGTAGGCGCCTGGTTGGGGTCAAGAGAGCCTTGGTCGCCAAGAAGAAGGGAGAGTCCCGTCTCGCTACGCGTTCATATGAACGCGCGCTCGCTTGGTACAGTCCCCATTTCTTGGCTTGGCGCTTGGCGGCATTGATGGGTGCTCTTGGTTGGTTCCGGCTTGGCTGGTGCAAGGGAGTAGGAGTAAGAGCAGGCGGGCGCGGAGCCAGGTTGCTGCGAGGAAACTGCGGGAAACGTGGCCTCGACTACGGTTAGACGAGGCGGTGGATGACCGCGCCGGAAGGCAGCTTCGGGAAGAAGTACGTCGATTTCGGGGGCATGGGCTCGCAGGCCTCGGCACACGCCCTCACTTGGTCGGCTCGGACAGCCCTAAGAAGAAAGGCCAACCCCTTTTCGCCGGACGCCACCGCGCCGAGCGCCTGCTCTGCATCGCGGATGTACGTGAATTGCGTGGACTCAGGCAAACCCAGGATTCGCTCGATAATGCCGCGATGGAGTACGGCTACGTCGAGGTCGCGCCATGCCGCGCCGCGGCAGTTGCCCAAGAGGTCCGTCCGGTCAATATCTCGCAGGGTTATGAGGTGGTTTCCGGCCCCGTCGATGGCGACGCCGAACGCGCATCCGGGCGCGGTTTCGACCTGTTTGGGCAAGTCGTTTCCGGCAGCGCGGACGTCAAACCACGGATCGAGGGCGCCTAGGAATCGTTTTCCATCGAAGCCGTCTGGCATATCGAGCAGCCGGTGCGGCGGGCAGATCACCAGCCCCGGGTCCTCGAACGCCACAAATCCCATGAGCACGAAGTCATAAGGACGCAGCGCGCCCGGCCGTTCCGCCGCCCGCATTCTATCGCGGTGATATCGGGCCGTCTCGAACCTGTGGTGGCCGTCGGCGATGTAGAGCCTTTTATCCAAGAAGAATTCGGGCACACAAGGGACTTCGGGGACACGCCACATGCGTTGGGTCGTACCGTCGATGGTGCTGGCCTGGACGTCCGGTTCGCGCTCGTAGTGCGGCGCGAGCCGATCGCTTAGCTGGCCGTCCGGATCGGCGTACAATACGAAGATGGCGCCGAGGTTTGCCTGGGTGGCTTCTGTGAGTTTGAGGCGATCTTCGACGGGGCCGTCGAACGTGCGTTCGTGACCCAAGACCACACTCTCGTCGTCCTCGGGCAGTTTCGTGACCGCGAAGAAACCGCGGCGCGTGTGTCGGCGTCCCTCGGGACTTGTGAACGCCTGTTCGAGCAAATACAGCGACTCTTGGGCATCTTGTTCGAGCACGCCCGCCTTGACCCACGCGTTCAAATCGGCCGCGGCCGCTTGATATTTGTCCAGGCCGTCCTTTTCGACAGGGAGCAGAAGCCGGGCCATGTTACAGGGGCTGCGGGCAATGAGTTCCTGACGTTCGGCAGGCGTGATGACGTCATACGGCGGCGTCAGCACGGCATCCAGCGCACCGACTTTTTCCGCGACAAAGCGAAAACCTCGAAATCCTCTCACCGAAGCCATTCTGGCAACAATTTCCTCACGTGTTGTACCGCACCTAGAATGCCCTAACCTAGACCGGCAGCGGCGGGGCGCGCAGCGCGCAGATCCTCATGCCGTTCTTGCGACTCGGCGTCCCCCACGGCAGAGTTTGCCCTCCCTGTCCTGCCCCGAATCACAGCAGCCTCCCACAATGAAATCTCTGGCCGGTTTCTTACGGGATGAGTTTCTTCAGCGAGCCGAGGATTCCCGGCCGGCCGATGCGGACAATTTCGGCGCCGTCGTCAACATACCCTCTGGCCGGCTGGTCAACCACGCGCACCAATACGACGGTGATGTTGTCCGAGCCGCCGCTCTCGAGTGCGCGCCCCACGAGCACCCGGCCCGCTCCTTGAAGGTTGCCGTTGGTGAGGGATTCCTGCATTTCTTCATCGGTTACCATGTTCGACAGCCCGTCGGAACACATCAGAATCGTGTCGCCTTGCTTCATCTTCAGCGCAAACAGATCGGTCTCGATGGTCTCTTTGATGCCGACGGCCCGGGTAATAAGATTTCTCAGCGAATGGTTGCGGGCTTCTTCCTCGGTGAGGTATCCCTCGCGGATTTGCTCGGCGACCAGCGAGTGGTCTTGCGTAATCTGTTGAAACAAGGAATCGTTGCGGGCCACATACACGCGGCTGTCGCCGACCTGCGCAATATAGCCCCATTCATCCTTCACGACCAGCGCGGAAATCGTCGTGCCCATGCCGCGGTAGTCGGGGTTGTGTTCGGCCTCCTCGAACACCCGCTGATTGCATCGCTCGATGGCGCGCCGCAACCGGGCGGGTATGGCGCCAGCGCGGCCGCCGTAGTACTCGTCGATCAGGGTTTGGAGCGTAAGGCGGCTGGCGAACTCGCCCGCACTCGCCCCGCCCATGCCGTCGGCCACCGCAAACAGGATCCCGCGTTCCTCCGCCAACGATTCGTTGTCCGGAGCGCACAAGACGCAGGCGTCTTCGTTGTGCTCACGTTTTCTGCCCACGTCGGACAAGAAATACGCTTGGAGAAACTGGCCGGTCCAGTGATATTCGTAGTTGCGCCCCTTATCCGGACCGACCCGTGTCAGCGGAATCGCTGCCATTAAGATTTTCCCGATTCTGCGACGGCGCCGCTCGACGTTAAAGACGAACCGGCGCGGGCGTGTACCCATAAACTCGCTTCATTTTAGATGTCCGGCTCGACTATTGCAACCCTTGTGCGTGAGGATTGATTCCCGCAGTAGTACTTAAGCGACGCAAACGCCACCATCAACGCCCCGGAAGGAGTCATTACCCGGGCCGACTCTCGAATCGCAGCCCCGTCGTCCGCGAAAGGGGGCGGTTGACAGGTTCCAGTCCAAGTGTCACCATAACGATCCGAGGGAGATCGTGACGCAGAACATTCTGCTGTAATACCGATGCGACGGACAGGGCGACTGAACCTTGGGCGGATGGTTGTCGTATTCTATGAAGAGCGAACCGATTGGCGCCGAGCGAACCGATGAGGCGCTCATGGCGCTTGTGCAGGACGGCTATACGGACGCCTTCGAGACGCTTGTGAAACGCTACGAACGCCCGTTGTTCAATTACATGCGCCGGATGCTCGGCGATGCGGGCGAGGCCGAGGATCTGTTTCAGGAGGCGTTTTTGAGGGTGTACACGCATCGGGATCGATTCCGCACGACGGGCCGGTTTCGGCCTTGGGTCTACAAGATCGCAACGAATTTATGCCGGGATCGGTTGCGTAAACGCCGCCGCCGACCCGAGGTGTCGCTCGATTGGCCCTTGGGCGGCGAGGATGCCGCGCAGAGTCTGGCCGACCGTATCGCGTCGCCGGAAGCCAATCCGAGCGACCACGCTGCGGCCTCGGAAACCGCAGAACGGCTCGAGGCGGCCTTGGCGAAGCTTTCAGACAAACACCGCGCGGTGTTTCTCATGGCGCGGTACGAGGGCATGGCCTACGACGAGATCGCGCGGTCACTGCACATCCCCGTAGGCACGGTAAAATCGAGAATGAACAAAGCGGTTGGGTTTCTGATGAACGCGCTGCGGGAGACGAACGAATGACGAAGTTGACGCCCGATTCTCCCGAAGCGCGCGAAATGCTGCGCCGATATCTCTTGGACACGTTGTCGCCGGCCGCGCGCAACCGCGTAGACGAACGGCTGGCGGCAACGCCCGAATGGCGCAATGCACTTGAGATCGAGCGGAGAGCCCTCGAAGCGCTCGATCAGCTTGACGAAGGCGCGCCCTCGAAAGACCTTGCCGCCGCCGTGATGGCGCGCGTCCGGGAGGAAGAAGCCGAACGGGCCGCGGGCGCGCCGCCGGTGCGTGCGCTGGTTCTGCGCATTGCAGTCTTTGCAGCCATAACCGTCATCATCGGCGCGCTGCTGGTTCCCATCATGTTCCATGCCCGCGAGGAAAAGCGGATAGCCACGGCAGCGGGCAACCTCAAGCAACTCGGCGTTGTGTTCAGGATGTATGCGAACGAGAACAAAGAGTTCTTCCCGCCGCTCGCGCCGTATGAAGACGTGTGGATGTTCGACGTGCAGGAGCTGTATCCGAAGTATTTGACTGATTTGACGATCCTGGTGAACCCCCGGCTGCCGAACGCAGAGGAACTGCGCCGCGAACTCGAGACCTTGGTGGCTGAGGAATCTATCGATTGGGAGCGCGTCACGCGCATAGCTGCCCAGAGCTACACCTACATGCCCTGGCCAGTCCAGAATGACGAGGAGGCTGTAGCTGTCGCTGAGGCACGCCGAAAACTCGACCCGTCTGAGTATCGCGAGCCGAGGATTGAAGAAGGCGAGCACACGTTCCGGAGGATTCGAGAAGGCATCGAGCGGTTCTTCATCACGGATATCAACAACCCTGCTGCCACAAACATTGGACAGAGCACGATCCCGGTGCTGTTCGAGAACGTCCACGAGGTGCGCAAGCGCGAAAAGCGCAGGGATGCCGTAGTCCTTTACATGGACGGCCACGTCGAGCGCAAGCAATACGGCGACTCGCCTGAAGGTCAGTTTCCCCTTACCGAAGCCGTCGCCGACGCCTTCGCCCCGCAAAGGGATTAGCTTGTCGCAGCATTCTTCGATGGGCCCATGTGCCGAATCATAAATCCCTTAGGCAAATGTGCGCGGCTTTCTTTGCGAGAATATGGAAACAAGTCCAAGAGGCTGATCATTGCGGGCCCCTGACCCCGCCCGTGGCGGGGCGATTCGCATGAGAACGCTGCGAGGTCTTACAGCGGGCTCGGTAGTCCGGAATCCCTGGAAGGGATGAAGGCGTAAAGCCCCGGGTGGAGCGAAGCGGAACCCGGGGGTAGGCGCGACCCGACACAATAGCCCGCCGGAGGCGGGCGACGGACAACCTTACTTACCAAAAGGCGCCGACGCGGCAATCACTTTCCACAGTTGCCCCGATGCACTTGCTCTCAGATAGTCACGAGATTCGAACGGTTCAACAGCTACGCGGACCCAAGAGTGTGAAAACGACCACCATGTACAGGCATGTTCTCGGCCGGGAAGCCAAGGAGGTAATTGGCCCCGCCGACTTTCTCTGAAGGGGACGAAGGGAGGCTTACGTATAAACTCGGTAAGAACCCTTGGTAAACGGGGTTCTGCTTGTAAGATACTGTGATTAGGAATATTATGAATGTGTGGCCGGTGTCGTTTACGCCGCAAATTTGTCCAGCTATAGGGCATATACGTAGAAACAATGTATGAACAAGTTATGACCGTTGAAAGGATGCAACGAATGGACAAACAGCAGATCGGCATGTGCGGCGCATACCGCGGGATATGCGAGTGGAAGGCAAAGACGAACTGCCCAGCGTGCCAGACCTGCAAAGGCGACGAAACGGCAATTGAATTTAGGACATTTCCTAAGAAGGGATAGACAGTAGGAATGTCATAACCAGCGCGTGCACCGGACCAGGGCCGCTGATTTGCGGCGTTAGGCAGGGAGTGCGAATAGAATCTAAACCCAGATGTACAACGCACACAACTGGCACGTAGCCGGCCTGCCCACCGCGATGAGCAAACCGGTCGTTACAAACTTGTTACACGCATAGCGCCACCCCGATAATATACTGCGTGGACAGGCGATGGCGCAGCTCAGAACCTCGAAGGGGGTCGTGATGAATTCACGATGTTGCAGAAGCGCCGACAAAGGTCCGAGGCCCGTACGCCCGCCGGCCGTCTACAAGTCTCTGTTGGTCGTCGGAATGCTCACACTGGTTTCCTGCGCGACTATACCTGTCACGGGAACCGAGGACGGACGCGGCGCCAAGACATCGATAGCGGCCCCCGCAGAATTGGCGACTGTCGCCGGCAGAGTCACGTACGTCCGGTCAGGCAAAGGCGCTCCGGGGATACCGATAGTCATCAACTCAAGACTCTGCGGGGTGAACCGCCCTGATGGAACGTACACCGTAAAGAATGCTCCGGTCGGCATGTGCGGCGTTGGCGCGAGAGATAAAGACTGGCACCTGGTGCCTCACCGGCACGGAGCGATCTCGGCTTACTACAACTGTGTCCAGTATCCAAGAGCCTTTCTCGCACCCGGCCAAGTCACACGCCTGGACATGGAGGTAGCCATGGGCGCCAAGATCTCCGGCGTCGTCCTTGATGCCATGGAGCAGCCGGTTGCCGACACCTACATTTGGATTGTTAATCAATTAGACAGCAACTCCATCGTAGCGGCAAAGACCGGTGCTCTTGGCCACTATACGTCGTTCGGCGTTGCTGCGGGCGTCCCGTTAGAATTCCTTGTCTGGACAAACGATGGGCGGGGAAGCGCCCGTCGCACATTGACGCTGGAACCCGGCGTCATCCGCGAGGTTGACTTCGTTCTCAATCCCGACACCGATTACAGGATTGCGGGCACGATATCCGGTCCCCTTGGCAGGCACAGCCCCAACGTTCCGTTGCGCTGCTCGTGGCGAGAAGGCCCAAACAGGTGCGTTTGGTGCGCTGAGTCAGATGAAAACGGTGCGTACTGCTTCTCGGGACTGGATCCTAATCACGCCTATGAAGTCCACGCATACGGCCAATCGGTCGGCTATGCCACTAAGAAACAAACAGTCAGCTTTGCCTCTACGAGAAACGGTGTGAATGTCGGGCGCCTCGACTTTGTCCTAGACATACCCGCCAAGGATTGCTAAGGCCGTAATCAACTGGAATGCTAACCGAAGGATCGAGTCGGGTGCCTCGCGTCGCGCATCCGGACAACGTTAGACTTGTCCAGAAGGAGAGAGAGCCATGGAAAAGAGCCTGGCGCTGTCGTTGGGGTTGCTGTTGAGCATTGTATGTTGTGGGGCCGACGTAGACAATGTGCCGTCGCCTGCGACGGCCGAGCTAGCGGTGGAGACCCCCGCTATCACGCCATTTGCTTCGGTTGGCCGGGGGACGAGCCCTGCCGAAACCTCGTGCCCCTTTCCCGACGCGATGGATGCCGAACCGGATCCGCGCATCGCTGAGCTGCTTTCAATCCGCGCTGCCGACTGGACGTCGCGGGCGGCCAGTGATGCGCATAAGGAACTCGTGAGCATGGGCGCCGAGCCCGTGCCGTCGCTTATCATCCTCTTCAAACGGGCAGCCAATAAGGAATGCTTGGTGACGAAGGACGATCGTCCCGTCAGCGACATTAGCCGTGGGGAATTACGTGCGGCACTTGTGGTGCTTCAGGAATCTGGGGATCGCCGCGCCCTTCCCGTGATAAGCAGACTTGTTGAATACGATAGCAAGGCTGGACGTTTCGGTCATGCACTCCGAGAGATACTGAGTCGTGAATCTAATGAGCAGATCCTAGGTCATGCCCAATCTGAAGATCCTAATGTTGCGCGCAGTGCGGAAAGGATCCTGAAACGCCGTCAACCAGGTCAGTCGATGGCCGGAGTCGGAGCGGAGTGAATCATACCCTCGTCCTGCCATGTGCGTAGACCCTAACAGACGTTGTAGCTCAAACAGGCTTGACGTGAGAATAGTACTTGAAGAAAGCGGACGTAACCGGCGCGGCGGATCGATTCGGACTTGGCCGCTTATCCACGACGCGTTAGTGGGCCCAGGCAACCATGGATCAACTCAAGGCAATATTTAAGTACATCGCTTCGCTGTTCAAATCGGACTGGTCCATTGATGACTATCCGCTGCGCTATCGCGAGCACGCGAAAACCGACCCGCAGGCGCCGCGGTGGGTTGTGCAGATCATCAATTGGTGGGGTATGATGGGGACTGGCGAATCAAGGGAAGAGGCGTATGGGAACCTGGCGGAGCGGCTGAGAGAACGACGAGCGGCAGAGGGGCGCCTGCCGCGTCCTGGCAAGACGGTTCCGATTGCATTCGCATCAACGAAGCGCGTAGACAGGTATGCGGACATTGCGGAGCGGTTCCTGTGCGAGGTGATGGGGTTTGCATCGGTAAGCCCCGTCTTCATCTCCGATGAATCATGTCTTGGGGATTTCTGTCCGGGGGGCAGTGCAGAGGAATACATGGAGAAGATTCGCCAGGTATTCGATGTAGATGTGACGGATATTGAGAGTGGAAACCTGGCCGATATCTTCGAGAGGATACATAGGGCCCGCTAGCAAACCGCTGCAGCGGGCGCGCTGATCGACCGTTCGTTTACAGGGCGGGTTGGTGTTGAATGGTTCTACGGACTGGTGGGTGAGGCGTGCCCCACGCACGCCACCCAGCTCCTAGTTGGGCACAGTTCGGCGGGCGGGTGGCATAGCAGGAGGTGGACACGATGGGTAACGACGGATCGAAAGACAACTTCGGATGCAAAGGCTGTTGGCCCCCCTCCGCTGAAGCCGCGTGGGAGGCAAGGGGCCAGCTTAGACGTGAAGACCCCCTTATTGATGAATCGCATTACATCGTTGCCGTTCTCACATGTTCAGCGTGCGCGCAGCGCTTCATCTCCATATTCACAGAGGAGATCGATTGGGTGGACGGGGACGATCCACAGTATTGGACTCTTATGCCTCTTACTCAACAGGAAGCCACGGACCTCGGCCGCCGAGACGGCTCACTGTCTGTAGCGGCACTGAAATCGCTGGCAAGCGACAGACGATCGTTGCGGCGCGATTATCCGAAGGGGGTCGATGAGCCCCGCTTATACTGGGCAACCGGTGTCTAGATCATTGTACACGACTGAGCCACAGAGACGCGTACCTACGCCCGCGCAAGATTCGGGGATACATCACTTGCCAAGTATGTTACGACCCAAAGGGAAGAAAGCGTCCGCCCAACGATGGGATTCACCCGGCCTCCTTCCGCGCCGTTCCGCCGGGCGCTACGCTGCGTCAAAGTCTCACAGGCGGGTGATCCATCTCGTCGTAGGCTAGCATCGCTCATGGAGACGAGTATGAAGTCGAAGCAGGGAAATGGCATTGACCTTGCAGAGATCAGGAAACGGGGCGCGCTTCCAGTGCGATTGGAAGGCGACACTTACGTGTCACCGTTTGCACAAGAAGCCTGCGTATGGTTTGAGTGGATTCACAGTGCGAAGGGGCCGCCTCCGGACACGGGATACGCGTTTGGATACGGATCCGGGCGTGAGAGCAGCATTACCCTGAAGAGCGCGATTGGGGATCTAACCGTTTATCCGAATAGAATCATGCTTTACATCGCCCCTTCATTCGACGACAAGGCAACCGTTGACGGGAAAGAGCAATATGTCAAGGAGTTCTGTCTTAAACCCGGCCAGACTTACTATGCCTTTGCCGAACGATTCACGTACCACCTGCCGCCGTTTCGCCTTTTCCCTTTCATCCCAAAACGAAGGACCACATGGCTCCTGGCCTTGTCCGATGAAGCTCTTGAAAGAGGCCGTCCGTTGCGCCCGCTGATTCCCACTCGCCAGGGGAGAACGGGATAGCGTAGAGTAAACAGTTCCGAACATTCGATGGAGACAGCTGATATGAATGATCGCCTACCGAAACGTAGTGATTTTCCCGATGGTACTGAGTTTGTGATCAAAGAGTTTAATGTACCTCTGGTCTGCATTCCAGGTAAAGGCTGGTTCAATTGGTTTGGCGGCAAGCCGAGAAAGTATGATGTAAAGGGTTTGAAGCCCGGGAATAATTGGGAGGCCGATTCATTTGAACAATGGCTTGAGATCGTGGAAGAATCGATTCGCTAGAAGAACTAAATGCAATGCCCAACAAAGGCGTGAAGCTGACGGGCAAACGTGCGCATCTGTTTGTGTATGACGCCTCGCCTCATTGTTGCACAAAACTTCGTTCCGGTTCGCCCGCAGCCGATGCCAATGTTCGGCAAAGACAAGCACATGGATGCCGTGTCGAAAGATTCGTTGGTGCGACAGCTCATCGCGCTCGGCGTGACTCCCACTGGCGTTCTTCTGGTGCACACTTCGTTTTCTAAGATTCGTCCGGCCCAGGGAGGGCCGTTGGGCCTGATCACGGCTCTGCGGGCCGCCGTTGGTGCTGCGGGCACGCTCGTGATGCCCAGTATGACGAGCGACGACGGCCACCCCTTCGATCCGAAAAGTACGCCCCGTCCGGACATGGGGATCGTCGCGGATACTTTCTGGCGAATGCCGGACGTTCTCCGCAGCGAAAGCCCTCACGCATTCGCCGCCGTCGGACCTCGCGCGACATCGTGGCGGTGGTGTCCGTACATCTGAAGGCGGACGAGACGGTGTTCCTGCATCCGAGAGGTGTCGACGTGGAATGTGACGACGCTTGGGAGAGCCTAAGGCGCGCATATACCTGACGCCACTTCATGGCGCAGGTGGTGCGCAAACCGTTAGCTGCTTTAAGATGTATAGCCGGAGAAGATCCGGCGCGAATTCAAACGAGAGGAATTGGTTCAATGACGAGAAGCCGGTGCGTTACACTTACAGTACTTGCCGTGACCGTGGCGTTCCTCGGCGGAATGGTTTCGGCCAAGCTGCCGGGTAGAGTGCACGCCGCCACCGACCGTGCCGTTGAGAAGTTGGATGTTCTCGAGGTCCGGGTCCTCAAGGTGGTTGACAAAGCAGGCAGGACTCGGGCTTGGCTCGGCATAGAGGAGGGGGATCCGCTCTTCGTGATGGAGAGCAAGAGCGGCGAACCCCGAATGGCGTTGGGCGCGCATGACGCCGGCGCGAGCCTGTCTCTCATAGGCCAAAAAGGGAAGACAGGCATCGCCATATTTGAATCCACAAAAGTATCACCCACTGAACACGACATCGTGTGGCGTGCGCCGTAGCGGCCCGGTGTGCCAACAGGCTGACGTTTATTCGTTCCAGGGATGTATTGCCTTTTTGGGGCACGGCAGGAGGCAGCTAGCAAATGGTTGGGCCTGCCGTGGAACGTCCCCGATGGGGCGTCTGAGATGAAAGGAGCTTGTATGGACTGGACAGAGTTGCTCAAAAGCGAAATCGAGTCCGCCTATAAGGGGGCGGAACGACTGCTGGATCTTGTGGACGAAGACCGTCTGGACTGGAAGCCGTCCGAAGGAGCCAATTGGATGACGACCGGCCAGCTTCTCATGCACCTCGCGGACGCTTGCGGCGCCCCTATGCGGGGCTTCGTCACAGGCGATTGGGGATTGCCGGCGGGCGTCGATACCGCCGACTCATCCCCGGCGGAGATGTTGCCGCCGGCGGAGAAGCTGCCAACCTTGGGCAGCGTGTCCGACGCCAAGGCGCTTCTGGCGCAGGACAAACAACTGGCGCTCGATATGCTGGGCCGATGCGACGAAGACGAACTCGCCAACCGGACTTCAAGGGCCCCCTGGGACCCCACGGAGATGATTCTTGGGCATCGTCTCCTGCAGATGGTGGCCCA
>DUZM01000056.1 GCA_013349485.1 Candidatus Hydrogenedentota bacterium
CGCAACGCTGCAAGGCCAACGAGCAGCGCGTGGCAGATCTATAAGCGCCTCGTGGGCTATGCTTGGCAATACCGGGCCCGCCTTCTTGTCTCGTTGTTCTTTGCGGTGGTGGTGGCCGTTTCGTTCACGTCGATTATCCTGAGTGTTGCCGGGGCCGTCCACATTCTTTTCGACGCGCCGGAAAAAGTCCGCGAAACCGTGGCCGAACTCGCCGAAGACCTGCAAGAGAGGCCGGAATTCCTTATCCGGTTTCTACCTTGGGAGCGCGACGAGTTGGGAACCAAGCTCGACGCGTTTGTGTTCGGTCTTCGCGAGGACGACGGGCGCAAGCTACGTGCGTTGGCCGTGGTGTGCGGCGTGGTGCTGTGTCTTGCGGTGCTGGCCGCGGCGGCCCGGTTTATCCAAGAGTATTTCGCGGGGACCATTGGCGCGCGGATTTCCGTGCGGTTGGGCGAAGAGATGTACCGGAACGTGATGCGGTTGTCGCTCCGGTTTTTCGAGCAACATCCGACGGGTGAGATCCTTGCGCGGTTCACGAACGACATCTTCCAGGTAAACCGCGGCCTGGCAGGCGTTTTCGTGAAGCTGATGCGCGAGCCCGTGAAAGTCGGCTTTTTCCTTGCTTTGGCGCTCAGCCAGGACAAGGTTTTGACCCTGGCGGGCCTCTGCGTATTGCCTTTTGTTGGCTACGTGATTATTCGGGTAGGCAGGAAGTTCAAGAAGAGCGTGCGCAGGTCGCTCGAGAAGATCGCGTCCATGGCAAGCGTAGGCGCGGAGACCTTTTCAGGAATCGTCATTGTCAAAGGGTTCTGCATGGAGGAGTACGAGGTCGACCGCACCAAAGGTGAACTGGAAAAACTACGTCGCCACCTGACAAAGATGGTGAAGGCTGACGCCTCGGTTGGCCCGCTTGTCGAAGTAGTGCTTGTCCTTGGCATTCTATTCTTTGTGTTGTTCGCGGCACAGCGGGTTTTCAGCGGCGATCTTCCAGGGGGCAAGCTGGTTGCGCTGGTCGGCGCTTTGGCGTTGATGCTCGATCCCGTGCGGAAACTTACGTCTGTCAACAACATGATCCAGACGAGCGTGGCGAGCGCGGAGCGCGTGTTCGAGTTCATTGACATGGAGCCGGACATCGTCGAGCTGCCCAATGCCGTCGAGTTGCCTCCGCTCGAGCACGCGTTGCGTTTCGAGCATGTACGTTTCTCGTACGACGGCGAGGCAGAAGTGTTGCAGGGAATCGACCTCGAGATCAAGAAAGGCGAGATGGTGGCGCTGGTAGGATTCAGCGGCGCAGGCAAAAGCACCCTCGTCAAACTCATTCCCCGGTTCTACGATGCTACCGAAGGCGATATCACCATCGACGGCACGGACATCCGCGACGTTACGTTTGCGGGCCTCCGCGATCAGATCGGAATCGTCACGCAGGACACGATACTTTTCAACGAGAGCGTCCGCGCCAACATTGCGTTCGGCCGGGCCGCGTACTCTGACGAGCGGATCCGGGGCGCGGCCACGGCGGCCCACGCACACGAGTTCATCGAGCGCCTTCCACAAGGATACGACACGGTTATTGGCGAATCCGGCGGGCTGCTCTCCGGGGGCCAACGCCAACGCCTGGCCATTGCACGGGCCATCATAAAAGATCCGGCCATTCTTATTCTCGATGAAGCGACGTCGAGTCTCGATTCGGAAAGCGAGCAAGCAATCCAAGAGGCCATCGAAAGATTCGTCGTGGGGAGGACGACGATCGTCATTGCACACCGTCTCTCTACCGTGCAACGTGCGGACAGGATACTCGTGATGGACCAGGGACGCATCGTCGAGGAAGGCACGCACCAAGAACTGCTGGCCAAGGACGGCATCTATCGGCGGCTGTATGAAACGCAGTTTGCGGCACGCGAGGAGGCCTGATGCGGCAATGGGCCATCCTGCTGGCAATTGCTGCGTCGGGCTGTTCGCAAGAACACCGGGCCGGTGAGAAGACGGAACCCGTGGCAGCCCCTGTCCCGAGGCGCATTCTGGCGTCGGTGCGCGCCGTTGGCCTCGACGGCACGCCTGTGCCGGGCATCATGCCTATCGCGACCACGGACCCCAACGCCTTTGACGAGCCGTTTGCCAAAGGGCAATTAACCGGGCCGGACGGGCGGAGCGCTATCACGATCGAACCCGGCAGACATACGTACGTA
This sequence comes from Candidatus Hydrogenedentota bacterium, assembly GCA_013349485.1. Lineage (GTDB taxonomy): Bacteria > Hydrogenedentota > Hydrogenedentia > Hydrogenedentales > SLHB01 > DUZN01. The sequence continues at coordinate 2,187 of DUZM01000056.1, forward strand.
CGCGGATGGGACCCGGCACTGAGGAAGTTCGCCAATAACTACGTCGAGCTGTTGCCGGTGTCCGGGAACGCCATTGAAGAAATGGTTTTGGTGATGGTCTCCGGCGCCGCGCTCGAGGCCGCGCTGCTGACGCCTGACGGCGTGCCGGCCGCCAACGTCGAAGTGCGGTTGATGATGGTGCATCCCGCGGAAGGCCCCTGGTGGCCCGCCACGGCCGTGACCGACGCCGACGGCTTGGTGCGATTCGGCGCGGTGCCGGCAGGCAACTTTGCGATACGGCTCGTCGCAGACGACATCGGGGAAATCGAGTTCGCGGAAGTGATGCTGCCGCCGAACGGCACGGTGCAACTCGGCCGCATTGTGTTGGATCAAGCGGGGGAGGACGAAACGCTTGTCGAGTAACGCGCTTGCGGCGACCGATCTCGACAGGCGTCTCGCCCTCCCTCCTGGTGGTGGCCTACTCCGTCCGTTCCGCTCATATCGAACCGGACACAAATGAGTGGAGGGAGCGCTTGCGCAATGCCTGCGCAGTCGTGTCTAGCCCAGAAACCCCCCGAAAATGTTTTCGAAGAACCCTGTGATCAACTCGATGATCGAGCTGAAGAAGTCTTGAATCGCCGTAAGAATATCGGCCATTTTACGTGTTCTCCTTGTTGTGTAACGTATGTTCGCTTCTGTCAAGTCGGTGCACCGCCAACTCATCCTACGATACAAAGCCGGCTCGCTTTCGTTACATGGGAAAACGCCATACACGTCCGCCTCAATAGGCTTTCGAGAAGGGAACGTGTGCGAAGGCTTTGGCTCCGCAGACTTTTCTGCACCCCTGTTGTACTTCGCGCCTCGGCGGTTAGGAACTTTCCTCGGGTGCCAGGGCGCCAACACCGCCAATAGACTACGCTATTCCGCGCGCTTGTTCGTAGGCGGCGATCTTGTCTGCGTGGCGGAGGGTCAGGCCGATCTGGTCCCAGCCGTTGACCATGCGCTCTTTGAGGAACGGATCGATCTCGAACGGGATGCTGCTTCCGTCGGGCTTGACAATCTTTTGATTTGGCAAGTCGACGGTCAGAGTGAAGTTATTCGCGGCGCGGACGTCTGCAAACAGGTCACCGATGGCGTTGTCGGGCAGGCGTATCGGTAACAGGCCGTTGTTGAAACAGTTGTTGTAGAAGATATCGGCGAAGGAGGGCGCCAATATGCAGCGGAACCCGTAGTCTGTAAGCGCCCACGGTGCGTGCTCGCGCGACGACCCGCACCCGAAATTGTCTTTCGTGAGCAAGATGCTGGCGCCGCGATAGCGCGCCGCGTTCAGCTCGAACTCGGGATTCGGTGTCTTGCCGTCCTCGAGGTAGCGCCAGTCATGGAACAGGAAGGCGCCGTAGGCGTCCCGCTCGATCCGTTTAAGGAACTGCTTCGGGATAATCTGGTCCGTGTCCACATTCACCGCGTCGAGCGGCGCCACAATGCCTGTCAATGTCGTAAACGGTTTCATTTCTTTTGCTCCTTGCCCGACACTTAGTATAGGCAACAAGCGGCCGGGGTTTCCATTTGAGCCCCCGGGGCCGGTGGTCCGTCTCTTGGTCTCTGGCATTAGGGCACTTTGGACAATTCTGTAACCCCATCTGCTTGTTGCGGCGTCGGCTGCCTACCTCACATAACCTCGTCATCGCGCCACTATGCCTGCGGTTCTGTTCCTTCTCAGCCTTGTCGTCACTGCGCAGCTGTGGCCATAGAATCGTCTAAAGTGCTCTAGAACGGCTCGACGCGAACGGCGAGGGCGTGGCTTGGCGTGTCTTCGGTGGTGTCCAGGTAGTGGGCCATGAGCGCACACCGATCGGCGTCGATGATGTGGTCGTTGCCCTTGTCGTATACGATCTGGCCGCTTTGGCCGACGGAATACGTGTGGGACGCGTACTGGGCTTCGCGGTCGGGTGAATGCGGGAATAGGATGGTGTGTTCGGCCATTCTACGCTCGATGAGTTCGGTCATGAAGCGTTTCATTTTTCTGCGGTGCGGCGATCCGTCAGGGAGGGGTTCGAGTTCGATGGTTGCGCCGAACTCGAAGGCCTTGACTTTCTCACACCATTCGTCGTTTTGGGCCATCAGGTTGTGGGCGACGGCGCGGCCGTTGTTGCCGCAGTCGATGCCGATGAGGCGGAATTCGTAGGCCGCGTCGAGCCGGGTGATGACGTCCTGCTGTTTTGCATAGTTGACGCCCTCGAGATGAACGCGCAGGACATTGACGAGGTTGGGGCCTTCGACGCGATAGACGACGAACTCGGATGGGTCGCGGGCATAGCCAAGGTCGCAGCCGAGGTAGTAGTCGGCTTTGGGTACGGCAGCGGGCACGGCGAAGTCGTCTTGCTCTTTGAGCGCAATCTCGTGAGCGTCGAGTCCGTCGGAGACGCAGGCAAGATAATCGTCGAGTTGAAACACGGCGTGTGCGGGTGCCCCGTGTTGCCCGAGTACGCGGTGGATGTAGCCGGGTGCATTCTTGCCGCCGTAGAGCCTTGTAAGCTCGGCGTCCTTCTCGGGGGAGAATTCCGGGTTCAGGTTCGAGGGCCAGTTGTATTGTTCGAAGTCCTGCATTTGGGTCATTCGGTAGTAAGTATTCCGTAGCCCGTTGGGAACGCCGTAGACCCATCGCCATCCGTCGCCGTTGAGGGCCTGGAAGAGTTCGGCCCATGCGGTTTCGGTCATTTCTTGCGCTTCGTCGACGATCTGGAAGTCGACGTGCATCCCTTGGAAGTTGACGCCCCGAGGACCTGCGATGCGTCCCCACAGCACGAATCCGTTTGCGAACCGGAAGTACCATGACGGCGAGCGTTTTATCTCGGCGAGGTTCTGGGCGAGGTGCGGGGTGGACTCGAACTTGCGGGCGAGGCGGTGCATGACGGGGAAGAGGTGGTTTTCGCACTGGGTGGCGACGAGCATTTCCTTGTTCGGCCACGCGACGGAGGCCCAGGCGGCGATAATCTCGAGTTCGGCGGTTTTGCCGACGTCGCGGCCGTCGCAATGGACTTTGCGGGGCGCGTACGATTCGAGCGACTCGACTTGGTAGTCGCGTGCTTGCCATGGGTTGCCTTTGCTATTCGCGAGGTAGGCGTTAGCGAATTGCGCGCGATTGTGCACGGCGAGCCACAGGGCGATTCCCTCGGGGGTCATGCCGCGCTTCGCGAGCAGGTTTCGGGCGCGTCGCTGGTTAAACCTCATCTAGTTGCTGTCTGCTCCTTTTGGCTTGGCGGGCGTTTTCTTACGGTTCTGTCTTTTAGCTTCGAACGCTATGGCGTCTTGAAGAACGCCTTGGCCCTTCTTAAGTAGCGGTTGTACGGCGGCGGCCACCCCTTTATCGAGTGGCGTGCCCGCCTTTTTGCAGAATTCTTCGAGTTCTTTCATGGCTTTTCTTGCCCTTTCTCTTGCTTTGGCCGCAGCGTCGACCGCTGGAATGACGGTGGGCGCGGCGCCATTTTTTGCTGGCGCGAGCAGCGAGGGGTTTTCAGCGAACGTCGCCTCGATGCGTCGCGCGACGGTGAGGTTTATGAGTATTTCTTCGACACACAGTACCATTAGGGGCGTGACTTCGACCTGGCATTGCGTGAACCAGCGCTCCATGTCTGTCAAGAACATCTCGGCCACGATCTGTTCTTCGTCCTCGAGCCATTTCGTGTAGTCGAGAATCCAGAGCAAATCCATCTGTGGTGCTGGGTCTTGTCTCATTGTGTGCTCCTACTTATAAAGGCGGTTTGTTGCACTTTCGGGGCGCTCGCGGGGGGAGGCAGGGGGGATGTATAGGACCCGCAGGACTTATGGGACCTATTGCATCTGGGCAAATGAGGAAGCGGCCGTTTTCTGAGCGCAGTCTCCTTGTGCTCGAGGCGGGGGGTGTGTTTATATTGAGGTCGCGGTCATTGAGGGGAGGATTTGGGATGATGGCGCGGGCGGTCGGGGCGAGCCGGAGGCTGTGGGGTTTTGTCCGGGGGGAGGGTGAACGGGTCGGGTTTGCCTGGGGTCCGACGTTGCTTGTGGCGTGGGCCGCGGCGGCTTTAGTGGTTCCTCACTATCACCGTGGCGATTGGGATAGGGATTTCCTTCGCTGGGCGGGCGGCGCGGGTCTTGCGAAGTACTGTATGTACGCGCGCCTCGATCTTTCGTTCTTGTTGCAGTTTTGTGTACCGGTTTTGGGGATCTGGCTTGCGGGCGTAGCGGCGCCGGTTTCTGGTTTACTGCTGCGAAGGAAAGACGCCGAGTGCCCGACGGGATTGGCCTCGTCAGGGCCGGTTGCCGGCCTCTCGTCGTACGGCCTGGGTTTGGGGGACGTGAAGTTCGGCCTTAAAGCGACGTTGACGTTTTATTTGCTGTATGTCCCTTGTTTTATCATCTTCTTCCGTAGTGCGGGCTTTCAGGAATACTACGGCGCGCGGGTCGATACCGCGATGACGTTGCACAAGGCATTGTGTTGGGACATTCCGTCGGTGTTTTTCAGTATGGTTCGGACGGAGTTCTTCTTCCGAGGCCTTCTGTTGTTCGGGTTTAAGCGGCGGTATGGGACCTATGCGGGGGTTTTGGCGTCAATGATCCCCTATGTGTTGGTTCATTTTGGGAAACCTGAAATCGAGACGTTTGGCTCGTTTCCTGTAGGGCTGGCGTTGGCATATTTGGCGGCGCGCACGGGCTCGATTTGGTATGGCGTGCTTCTGCACTGGAGCATCGCGTTGATGCTGAGCGGGCTGCTTTTGGTACTGCAGTGAAAGAGAACAATATCATTGAGGGACGAGGGAAACTGCTCATGGGGAAAAAGGAAGCTTCCCCGAACCCCTTTAAGAAAAACCTCAGTCCATGGATATTATCGATGCGGAGTGAGTAAGGGATGACTTGGGGGCTGATTGTTTTGGGAGGCGTTGACGCGGCGCTGCTGGTTACCGCGGTGGTGATCGCGCGACATGCCGAGGATTTCCGGGTTTGGGAAGTGCTTGCTGTATGCGTGGTTGCCGTTTTGATTCATCTTGTGGGGCTTTATGTGTACAAGGAATCCCTTATCCGTGCGGGGAACGCCGATGCTGTGGGGCGCCTCTCGGTGCTGGTCACGTCGCTGGCCACGGGGGCGCCTGCGGCGGTAGTTTTCGCGCATATTTTCATCTCTGTCGTATCAAGCGCTGCTTCGGAGGTCGGGCTCGGGAAACGGACGGGGGATACGACGCGGCCGGACTTCACGGCCGCCCGGGAGAAGGCGGGGCGCGGGGACGTGGACGGGGCGATTTCGGAATACCGGTTGTGTGCGCGGGCGTATCCGGACGTGCCGGATTCGTTGTTCGGCATAGCCACGTTGCTGGAGATGGAAGGGCGCTATGAGGAAGCCGCAGCGACGTGGCGGGATATCATCGGGAAGTTTCGCGACGACGTGACGACCTGGACGAAGGCGGCGACCAATCTTGCAACGCTGTTTCGGGAATACCTAGACGATCCCGACGCGGCGGATGGTTTGATTGAGGCGATTCGGCAGCGGAATCCTGGTTTCGAGAATAGGCGTGTGGCGCCAGAGAAGAATGGGACGGGGTCGGCGTTGGGCGACTTGGATACGGCACGCGCTATGGCCAAGACGGCCGACGTGGATTCGGCCATCGCGATGTACCGGAAGAGCTTTGCCCGCAATCCAGAGAATCCGCGTCCTTTGTTCGGCGCTGCGACGTTGCTCGAAGTGAACGGGCGGTACGAAGAAGCGGAGGCGTTATTGCGGGAAATCGTCGACACGTTTCGGGGGAATGGTAAAGTATGGGCGGACGCGGCGTATCGGTTGGGTTCGCTTTTCAAATTGTATTTACATGATAGAGAGAAAGCGGAATCGATATTCAAGGAGATTGTGCGGCGTGCGCCGATGTCGAAGGCGGGACGTCTGGCGGGAGAGCAACTAACGGGAGAAGGTGGAGGTGGCGAGGCGTAGGCGGCTTTTCTCGCAAGCGCGTTGAGCTAACTGGGGAAAGTGATTGCCGCGTCGCTCGGGGACTCGCTCCTCGCAATGACGGTGTGGGACAAGATGTCACGCTACGGATCGCCCCGCCCCGGGCGGGATCAGGGGCTCGAAATAACGGTTAGGGTGTCGTGAGCGCGGGGCGTACCCCAACAAGGACTGGCGGTTTTTTGCAGACGGAAGGAAAGGATCCTATGAGTTTTCAAACAGCATGTTGTTATGTGACGCATGACGCGGAGAAGGGGCTGATCGCGATAGGAAATGCACGGATCGAGCGGGTTTTTCAGTACGATCTTAACGAGGGTAAGTTCTTTACGAGCGCTTTCACAGAGAAGTGCACTGGCACGAACTGGGCTGTGAATGCGTTTCATGAGTTCCGTCTGGTGCTGGAGAACGGAAAGGGGCGCGTATGTGTCGCGAACCGTCACAGCGATACCCAGGCGGGCCTGCAATTCGAGGGGTACAGCGTCGAGGACTTGGGAGACGGCGGGAAACGGTTGCGCGTTGACCTGCGCAGTGTCGGGGCGCCGGTGCGGGTGTACGTGTATCAGGAGATTCATCCGGGGTGCGATTGGCTGAGACGGTGGTTGGCCGTTGAAAATGCTGGCGATACGGTTCTGGTCGTGACGCAATACGACCCGGAGATGATGGGGGCGCCGTGGGGGCTTAGGGCTTTTTATTTCAATTCGTGGCGGTGGGGCAGCAAATCGTTTGTGCCGGATGAAGGCACTCGGGGAGGGATGGGAATTCATTCCGTTGACGTATCGGATCGCATCGTGGCGCCGTCGACCGTCGGCACCGATTCGCCGCTGGTGCTGACGGATGGCCAGGAGAAGGCGTTTCTGTGGTTTCTTCCGGAAGTCCCCATCAAGGGCGCAACGGTGTGTGGGGTCGGTGAGCCGTGGTTGGGTACGGAGAACGTTTGGGATCGGACGGTTGAGCCGGGGGAAACGGTGGAGTTCTCGGCGGGGGCGGTCATGGGGGTGGGCGCCGGGGACCGCCGGGCCGGATTCCATAGTTTCCGGAAGTATCTCGAAGAGTGGGTTGTGCGAGACAACATGGGGCATGAGAAGGCGGCGTTGGTCTTCAATAGTTGGTACGGTCTTGGTTATTCAGACGTGGAACCGTGCGAGGCAAGTTGTCTGAAGCAGATCGACGCTTGTGGGGACGTGGGGTTCGAGATGTACGTCTTGGATGCGGGCTGGCACGGACATTTTGGCGACTGGGACGTGGATGAGAAGCGGTTCCCTCGTGGGTTGAAGGTTGTTGCCGATTACTGCCATGAGCACGGCCTCAAGTTCGGGCTGTGGATCGACAGCCGGATTGCGTGTACGTGCAGCCGGACGCACATCGAGCATGAGGAATGGCGGGTGCTGCAGGCCGATGGGTCGCATTACCCCGGCGGATTCGGCGGCCATGGGCTTGCCGTGATGTGCCTCGGTTCCGACTACGGGCAGCATCTCAAGGAGACGTACGTTCGGCTTGCGTCCGACCTGGAACTCGATTGTCTGAAGATCGACAACGTATGTCCTATGTCGTTCTACAGTTTTTGGACGGAGTGTCATGCGAAGGATCATCATCATGCGCCGGGCCGCTCGCACGGGCTGGTGTGGGAGAGATGGGCGGCGATTCTGGATGCGGTGCGGGCGGCGCGTCCGGGACTTATCATCGAGAGCATCCCGTCTGGGCTTTCGCTGCTGGATAAGCATCACATTGTGTGGGGCGCGGACTACCAGTATCGGCCGGATTGGCTGCGCGAGGCGTATTTCTGCCGCGCGCTGTGCTATCACATGGCGTACGTGCAACCCATCTCGACGATTCACGTGGGTTGGCCGAGTACGGAATGCCGGGACTTGCACGAGTTGGACTATTTGTGCGCGTCGACCATCGGCGCCGGCATTCAATGCGGCGCGACCGGCCGAATCGAGTCGGCCACGCAAGCCCAGTTGGGCTTGCTCAAGGAGTGGATAGTCTGGCGGCGGGCCAATAAGAAGTACCTTGGGGTGTATCAGCATCTTTTCGAGGACACGCCGCCCATCCCGCTCGAGACGGCCACGGACGATGTTGCCGCGAAGCCGCTGGCGTATCATTGGCAACCGACGTACGTTGACGGGTTTGCGCACCTGTTGAGCGACGGGGGATGGGTGTTTCTTTTCAACCCGGCCAACGAGACGAAATCCGTTTCTTTTTCTCTGTGCCTGGACGATTACGGCATCGACGCGTTCTCCGCGATCACTGAGTTCGATGCCTTTCGCTTCTGTTCGGAGAGCAACAGGCTCGAGTTACGTCAGACGCTGGCGCCGATGAGTTACTCGAGGAGTTGGGTGCAGGTCGGATGCCCTGCTCGTATCGAGACAATCGAGAGCCGGGTTTTGGCCGTCGAGTGGAACGCAACGGCCAAAGAATTCTCGTTTTCGACTATGGGGAAAAGCGGCGCGTGCACGGCTACGCTGATGGTCGGGGAATTGGGCCGACCCGCAACGTTCGAGAACTGTGTTGAACGAGCGTATGACGTCGACACAGGTACGCTCGAGATGGCCTATGGATTCCCCGGCGGAATGGCCGGGGGCACGCAGGGGCCGCTTGAAATTCGGCTGCGGTGGGACACGTAGTCTGAGGGGACGCCTGCGGCGCGAGAGCGGGCTACCCTGGCGCCGCAGAAACAGCCGACTTCCCAGATTGTCATTCCAGCGCAGGCGGGAATCTCCGCGCACACTTGTTGCGACAGGCGGGATCGAGATTCCCAATCACGTTGGGAATGACATGATTGGGTCCTTTTTCAAAAGGCCCCGACGTCCTCATTTCTAGCCCCCATTCGTAAGAGAGCCGCCGGTGTGTGGGCAGATTGCCTCTTGTGCCTTCGGCACCCAGACAACACGTTGTCTAGGCCACCCGCCGACCTGCCGTAACCTCGGTGTAGATGTCCGCAAAGAAAGGAACAGACACGTCTTCGCTCGGGGACTCGCTCCGCTTGCATCAGTCCCTTTGTTTGCTCGTTCGTCTTGGTGTCGTCCGGACGAGTCTCAGGCATTCTGCCCATTTCTTGAGCGACATGAGCACTGGCGGGCAAGCCGCCAGTGGCGCCCATGGGAAAGTCGTTTGATTGTCTACCCTGGCCTCTAGGTTGATCCCACCTGCACCATAAAGACAATGCCGTCAGCCGATTTGTGAAAGAGATTCGGCGTGCTCGGCGGAGTCAATACTGGATGGGAGCATGGGCCGCATGCGGAGGCAAAGAGAGCAAACGAGGGGCGAATAGTGCAACAAGGTGCGCTAAGTAAGTAAAGGGTGTTGATAGAAGAGCGAGGTTGATGCGATGGCTGATTTGCTGGGTTGGCTGAGGGGTGGAAACAAGCGTCGGGAGGCGCTGGACCGCGGGTTGGTGGGCGTTTCGGGACGCGGTCCGGAGCAGCGGGCGGGCGCGTTTCGCACGGTCTCGATGGCCGAGGATTTGTCGGCGCTTGGCGATGCGTGGCGGAGTTTCGTGCGGCTGCCGAATGAGACGCCGTTTTTCATGCTTCAGGTGTACCGGTTTCTTCGCGACGCGATTCCGGACATCTCGGACGCGGTGTGGACGTGGAAGCGGCTGTGTCAGACGGGGTACGACATCGAGATCTACGATGCAAGTTCGGACGTCGCCGACCTGCGCGCGCGGCGGCTGTTGCGCGAGCTGGACCGGCGGGTGAACAGCGGCGACCGGGGCATGGACGGCCTGCTCGATGTATTTCTGACGTCGTTGTTTACGTACGGCGCGGCGGCGCTCGAGATCGTGCTGACGCAGAGTCGGGAATCGATATTCGACGTGGTCCCCGTGGACGTGTGGACGGTTCGGTTCCGGCGGGAGGACGGCAAGCTCGCGGCGTATCAGGTGCACGACGGCGACGAGATCAAGTTACCGATGGAACGGTTCATCTACGTGGGCTTGGACCGGGACGGCACGAATCCTTACGGCCGTTCGATGCTTCGGTCGATCCCGTTCGTGGTGAAGATCCAGCAGCGTCTTTTAGAGGACATGGCGCGGGCGACGCATAACGCGGGGTGGGCGAAGCTGCACGTGCAGTACACGCCGGAGGAGCGGCGCCGGGGCGAGTCTGCGGAAGCGCACGCCCGCCGGATCGAGGGCAACTTCGAGCAACTTCGGACGAAGCTGAGCGGGTTGGAAGCGGATCAGAATTTGGTGACGTACGACAACGTACGGATCGACATGATTCGCGGGGATCAGCGGTCGCAGGTGTTCTATCAGAACCACAAGGCGGTCGAGGAGCAAGTCATTACGGGGATGCACCTGATGCCGATTCTGCTCGGGCGGAACTACGGCACCACGGAGACGTATGGGACGGCCCAGTTCGAGATTATCAACCGGCAGGTCGAGGCGGTGAACCGGAGCGTGAAACGGATTCTCGAGCGGCTTTACAACTTCGAGCTGGCGCTGATGTGGGGCGAGGCGCGTGCCCGGGTGCACATGCGCACGAACCGTACGGTGGACGTGCTCAAAGAAGCGACGGCCCGCGGCCAAGAGATCGCCAATGCGGTTCGGTTGCGCGATGAAGGTTTCTTGGATCACGAGTCAGCGGCTGAAACGTTGGGATTGGGCAACCCGAATTTAGGGCAAGCCGGGACACGGGGCTGAGTCGGCAGGTTACAAGGAGAGCTTTGATGGAGATGGAACCGTTCGTTTTTGAGCACATGGGTTTTCTGGTCGGCACCCGAGCGCGGGATGCGGAAGACGACGTGGTCGAAGAAGTCAATCGGTTCGCTTTGCGGCCGCTGGCGGAGCCGGAGTTCGCCGTTTTCACGCTGGATCTTTGCCACAACCAGGTGGACCGGCACTTCAGCCGGTTTCCGGACGAAGAACTGGCAAAGATCGACGAAATGGTTCCCGGCCGCCCGCTCATGGAACGTCACGATCTGCGCGGCTCGTTGCCACGCGGCACCTTTTTCCGTTCGCGGTTGCATCGGGCCGATGACCGCGTGTCGGTTCGCCCGGATGTGTACGTGTTGCGGACCAGAGAGAACGAAGACTTCATTGTGAATATTGAAGGCGGCGTGTACCGGGAAACGTCGATTGGGTTCTCGTTTCGGACGCCGGAATGTTCGGTGTGCAAGCGGGACCTTCGGACGTGCGATCACATTCCGGGCCGTTCGTATGGGGATGAGACCTGCCATTTTGTAATGCGGGACGTGCTCGAGGTGATCGAAGGGTCGGTGGTGCCGTCCGGGTCGCAGGGCACAGGCTTCGTTGCGCAAGAGCGGACGCTGCCTCTGGGGCGTGCGCTGGAAAATGCCCGCCGATCGCACCATCGACCCATCGAACTGCGGCCGCGAATTGTGCTGAGCGATGAGTAGCGCTTTGCGCGCAGGAGATGAACCAGTGAAAACGAGAAATCGCATGGTGTTGCTCGGGGTGTGTGGCGCGTTTCTGCTGGCCATCGGGGCAGCGCCGCGCTACCTCGAGGAGTTGTGTATTGGCGGCGGGTACGGCGACTCGGCGGACGGCGGCGCCGACTTTGAACAAGACGGCGACATACGGACGGACGGCGACGTCTCGGCGGACGGCGCGGTCTGTGCGGGCTCGGGCTCGGGATTCGAGTTGACGCTGACGGACAATCGCGTGGCGTTCTA